>NZ_CAWUDL010000325.1:0-65 GCF_963920945.1 Anabaena sp. CCY 9402-a | reverse complement strand
GAGTTAGTATCAAATACTGAAACCACAGTCATTCAACCGCAATTAGATAATAATCAATCAATTCC
>NZ_CAWUDL010000324.1:0-65 GCF_963920945.1 Anabaena sp. CCY 9402-a | reverse complement strand
GAGTTAGTAACAAATACTGAAACCACAGTCATTCAACCGCAATTAGATAATAATCAATCAATTCC
>NZ_CAWUDL010000323.1:0-65 GCF_963920945.1 Anabaena sp. CCY 9402-a | reverse complement strand
GGAATTGATGGATTATTATCTAATTGCGGTTGAATGACTGTGGTTTCAGTATTTGATACTAACTC
>NZ_CAWUDL010000322.1:0-65 GCF_963920945.1 Anabaena sp. CCY 9402-a | reverse complement strand
GGCTACGATAGTTGGAGGGTTGCCTCCCGCCACAATCGCTCAGTGCCAGGTTCTACTTTTAAATA
>NZ_CAWUDL010000321.1:0-65 GCF_963920945.1 Anabaena sp. CCY 9402-a | reverse complement strand
CAGCACTCACTACTCACTACTCACTACTCACTACTCACTACTCACTACTCACTACTCACTACTCA
>NZ_CAWUDL010000320.1:0-66 GCF_963920945.1 Anabaena sp. CCY 9402-a | reverse complement strand
CTAATGTGTCATCGCCACCTTGGTCGGGAGTCGAGAAGACAAAACCCTCTGGGGCTGTGAATTGGA
>NZ_CAWUDL010000319.1:0-66 GCF_963920945.1 Anabaena sp. CCY 9402-a | reverse complement strand
TCAAATTCACCGCCCCAGAGGGTTTTGTCTTCTCGACTCCCGACCAAGGTGGCGATGACACATTAG
>NZ_CAWUDL010000318.1:0-66 GCF_963920945.1 Anabaena sp. CCY 9402-a | reverse complement strand
AGTATTTGAGTGCTTCTTGCTTTTCTCCTAATGAGTCGTAGACACCGCCAATATTGTTGAGGGTGG
>NZ_CAWUDL010000317.1:0-67 GCF_963920945.1 Anabaena sp. CCY 9402-a | reverse complement strand
TCATAACTGGCGGAAGCTAAGTGTTTGCCATCGGGGCTGTAGGCGACGCTATTGACCGAACTGTTAT
>NZ_CAWUDL010000316.1:0-67 GCF_963920945.1 Anabaena sp. CCY 9402-a | reverse complement strand
TCTCGACTCCCAACCAAGGTGGCGACGACACATTAGATAGTGATGCCAACACCACAGGCTTAACTCA
>NZ_CAWUDL010000315.1:0-67 GCF_963920945.1 Anabaena sp. CCY 9402-a | reverse complement strand
CCTGCAAAATAGACGACCTATATTCATCAATTCACTATTTTGTTATTCTGTCAATACGTAAGTCCTA
>NZ_CAWUDL010000314.1:0-67 GCF_963920945.1 Anabaena sp. CCY 9402-a | reverse complement strand
TTCAGTATTTGTTACTAACTCCGGTTGTGGAGATATTTCTGAACTGGGAATTGATGGATTATTATCT
>NZ_CAWUDL010000313.1:0-68 GCF_963920945.1 Anabaena sp. CCY 9402-a | reverse complement strand
GAGTGCTGAGTAGTGAGTAGTGAGTAGTGAGTAGTGAGTAGTGAGTAGTGAGTAGGTAGGCATTGTAT
>NZ_CAWUDL010000312.1:0-68 GCF_963920945.1 Anabaena sp. CCY 9402-a | reverse complement strand
ATTGGGGATTGGGATTGGGGATTGGGATTGGGGATTGGGATTGGGGATTGGGATTGGGGATTGGGATT
>NZ_CAWUDL010000311.1:0-68 GCF_963920945.1 Anabaena sp. CCY 9402-a | reverse complement strand
GAACCTTTACCAACAGAAGTGGCATTTTCTCCACTGGCGTTAGCAGCATCACCGTAGGCTGAAGCAGA
>NZ_CAWUDL010000310.1:0-69 GCF_963920945.1 Anabaena sp. CCY 9402-a | reverse complement strand
AGGTGACAGGTGACAGGTGACAGGTGACAGGTGATAGGTGACAGGTGATAGGTGATAGGTGATAGGTGA
>NZ_CAWUDL010000309.1:0-69 GCF_963920945.1 Anabaena sp. CCY 9402-a | reverse complement strand
TCATTACTCATTATTCATTACTCATTATTCATTACTCATTATTCATTACTCATTATTCATTACTCATTA
>NZ_CAWUDL010000308.1:0-69 GCF_963920945.1 Anabaena sp. CCY 9402-a | reverse complement strand
AGTTCAAAGGCTCGTTCACGGAGCAAAAATACTCGTTGACGGAGTTCAAAGGCTCGTTCACGGAGCAAA
>NZ_CAWUDL010000307.1:0-69 GCF_963920945.1 Anabaena sp. CCY 9402-a | reverse complement strand
CCACCTTTTTTGGTTGGAAACTCGCTCTGGGTCTACTTGTGTGTACACCGTAGCCTACAAGGAGAGAGG
>NZ_CAWUDL010000306.1:0-70 GCF_963920945.1 Anabaena sp. CCY 9402-a | reverse complement strand
GTCACCTGTCCCCTGTCCCCTGTCACCTGTCCCCTGTCCCCTGTCACCTGTCCCCTGTCCCCTGTCACCT
>NZ_CAWUDL010000305.1:0-71 GCF_963920945.1 Anabaena sp. CCY 9402-a | reverse complement strand
AGTAAGCAAACTGCGGTTTACTTGCTAAATCTACTGAAATGAGTAAGCATTTACAACAAATGAGTAAGCAA
>NZ_CAWUDL010000304.1:0-72 GCF_963920945.1 Anabaena sp. CCY 9402-a | reverse complement strand
ACTCCGGTTGTGGAGATATTTCTGAACTGGGAATTGATGGATTATTATCTAATTGTGTTTGAATGACTGTGG
>NZ_CAWUDL010000303.1:0-73 GCF_963920945.1 Anabaena sp. CCY 9402-a | reverse complement strand
CACTCAGCACTCAGCACTCAGCACTCACAACTCAGCACTCACAACTCAGCACTCACAACTCAGCACTCAGCAC
>NZ_CAWUDL010000302.1:0-73 GCF_963920945.1 Anabaena sp. CCY 9402-a | reverse complement strand
TCGCACCCAAGCTGCACTGGGAGCATCCACTTTTGGCGGAAATACTCAAATAGCAAGTAAACCATTAAGATAA
>NZ_CAWUDL010000301.1:0-74 GCF_963920945.1 Anabaena sp. CCY 9402-a | reverse complement strand
GATTATTATCTAATTGTGTTTGAATGACTGTGGTTTCAGTATTTGTTACTAACTCCGGTTGTGGAGATATTTCT
>NZ_CAWUDL010000300.1:0-75 GCF_963920945.1 Anabaena sp. CCY 9402-a | reverse complement strand
TGAGTAATGAGTGCTGAGTGGTGAGTAATGAGTAATGAGTGCTGAGTGGTGAGTAATGAGTAATGAGTGCTGAGT
>NZ_CAWUDL010000299.1:0-76 GCF_963920945.1 Anabaena sp. CCY 9402-a | reverse complement strand
TCTAAACAGGAATGTTCTTGTTCTAAACAGGAATGTTCTTGTTCTAAACAGGAATGTTCTTGTTCTAAACAGGAAT
>NZ_CAWUDL010000298.1:0-77 GCF_963920945.1 Anabaena sp. CCY 9402-a | reverse complement strand
ATTTCTGAACTGGGAATTGATGGATTATTATCTAATTGTGTTTGAATGACTGTGGTTTCAGTATTTGTTACTAACTC
>NZ_CAWUDL010000297.1:0-78 GCF_963920945.1 Anabaena sp. CCY 9402-a | reverse complement strand
ATAGGTGATAGGTGATAGGTGATAGGTGATAGGTGACAGGTGACAGGTGACAGGTGACAGGTGATAGGTGACAGGTGA
>NZ_CAWUDL010000296.1:0-80 GCF_963920945.1 Anabaena sp. CCY 9402-a | reverse complement strand
TCGCTGGCTGTGACGATATTTCTGGACTGGGAATTGATGGATTATTATCTAATTGTGGTTGAATGACTGTGGTTTCAGTA
>NZ_CAWUDL010000295.1:0-81 GCF_963920945.1 Anabaena sp. CCY 9402-a | reverse complement strand
GTCTTTGATACTCATTCATCTACCTGAGAACTCCGTTGACGAGTCTTTGATACTCATTCATCTACCTGAGAACTCCGTTGA
>NZ_CAWUDL010000294.1:0-82 GCF_963920945.1 Anabaena sp. CCY 9402-a | reverse complement strand
TGGGATTGGGGATTGGGATTGGGGATTGGGATTGGGGATTGGGATTGGGGATTGGAATTGGGGATTGGGATTGGGGATTGGG
>NZ_CAWUDL010000293.1:0-82 GCF_963920945.1 Anabaena sp. CCY 9402-a | reverse complement strand
ACTCAGAACTCAGAACTCAGCACTCAGAACTCAGCACTCAGCACTCAGCACTCAGCACTCAGCACTCAGCACTCAGCACTCA
>NZ_CAWUDL010000292.1:0-84 GCF_963920945.1 Anabaena sp. CCY 9402-a | reverse complement strand
CAGCATCACCGTAGGCTGAAGCAGAAATACCTGTGGCTTGAGCAGCGTTACCTGTGGCGGTGGCGTTTTGCTGATTTGCTAAAG
>NZ_CAWUDL010000291.1:0-84 GCF_963920945.1 Anabaena sp. CCY 9402-a | reverse complement strand
ACTCCTCATTAGGAGAAAAGCAAGAAGCCCTCAAATACTACAACCAAGCCCTACCTCTATACCGGGCAGTGGAGGACAGGGGAG
>NZ_CAWUDL010000290.1:0-84 GCF_963920945.1 Anabaena sp. CCY 9402-a | reverse complement strand
CAAATACTGAAACCACAGTCATTCAACCGCAATTAGATAATAATCAATCAATTCCCAGTTCAGAAATATCTCCACAACCGGAGT
>NZ_CAWUDL010000289.1:0-85 GCF_963920945.1 Anabaena sp. CCY 9402-a | reverse complement strand
ACAGGTAACGCTGCTCAAGCCACAGGTATTTCTGCTTCAGCCTACGGTGATGCTGCTAACGCCAGTGGAGAAAATGCCACTTCTG
>NZ_CAWUDL010000288.1:0-87 GCF_963920945.1 Anabaena sp. CCY 9402-a | reverse complement strand
CAGGTAACGCCGCCCTAGCCAATCAACAAAACGCCACCGCCACAGGTAATGCCGCCCAAGCCACAGGTATTTCCGCCTCAGCCTACG
>NZ_CAWUDL010000287.1:0-88 GCF_963920945.1 Anabaena sp. CCY 9402-a | reverse complement strand
GCCCTTTGAGGGTGCGGATTTCTTCTCCTGTTGCCAGATTCCACAGTTTGATGGTCTTGTCACCACTACCACTGACAAGGGTTTTGCC
>NZ_CAWUDL010000286.1:0-89 GCF_963920945.1 Anabaena sp. CCY 9402-a | reverse complement strand
AACTGGGAATTGATGGATTATTATCTAATTGTGTTTGAATGACTGTGGCTTCAGTCTTTGATACTGTCGCTGGCTGTGACGATATTTCT
>NZ_CAWUDL010000285.1:0-90 GCF_963920945.1 Anabaena sp. CCY 9402-a | reverse complement strand
TACTCACTACTCAGCACTCATCATTCACTACTCATTACTCACTACTCAGCACTCATCATTCACTACTCATTACTCACTACTCAGCACTCA
>NZ_CAWUDL010000284.1:0-92 GCF_963920945.1 Anabaena sp. CCY 9402-a | reverse complement strand
GAGTTAGTAACAAATACTGAAACCACAGTCATTCAAACACAATTAGATAATAATCAATCAATTCCCAGTTCAGAAATATCTCCACAACCGGA
>NZ_CAWUDL010000283.1:0-94 GCF_963920945.1 Anabaena sp. CCY 9402-a | reverse complement strand
CAATACGGTTCAGTTAAGGCTCAAAGTGATGTAAAGTAAGCATTGTTGCCAAGAATAGAAATTAAGAGTCGTGCATCTGAGAGATTTTTCATTG
>NZ_CAWUDL010000282.1:0-94 GCF_963920945.1 Anabaena sp. CCY 9402-a | reverse complement strand
CAATGAAAAATCTCTCAGATGCACGACTCTTAATTTCTATTCTTGGCAACAATGCCTACTTTACATCACTTTGAGCCTTAACTGAACCGTATTG
>NZ_CAWUDL010000281.1:0-96 GCF_963920945.1 Anabaena sp. CCY 9402-a | reverse complement strand
CAGAAGTGGCATTTTCTCCACTGGCGTTAGCAGCATCACCGTAGGCTGAAGCAGATGTGCCTGTGGCTTGAGCAGCGTTACCTGTGGCGGTGGCGT
>NZ_CAWUDL010000280.1:0-96 GCF_963920945.1 Anabaena sp. CCY 9402-a | reverse complement strand
AAAATGCCACTTCTGTTGGTAAAGGTTCGACTGCATCGGCTGCTAATGCCACCGCCACAGGTAACACTGCTTTAGCAAATCAGCAAAACGCCACCG
>NZ_CAWUDL010000279.1:0-96 GCF_963920945.1 Anabaena sp. CCY 9402-a | reverse complement strand
ATAATCCATCAATTCCCAGTTCAGAAATATCTCCACAACCGGAGTTAGTATCAAATACTGAAACCACAGTCATTCAACCGCAATTAGATAATAATC
>NZ_CAWUDL010000278.1:0-96 GCF_963920945.1 Anabaena sp. CCY 9402-a | reverse complement strand
TAAATCGGTCATGTTCAAGAAAAAAAGGGAGTCTGATTGAATACAGTCCCCCTTTTGGTAGAAGGTGAGAAAAGAACTACCATTACTCACCTACCA
>NZ_CAWUDL010000277.1:0-97 GCF_963920945.1 Anabaena sp. CCY 9402-a | reverse complement strand
AGGGTGCGGATTTCCTTGCCTGTCTCTAGATTCCAGAGTTTGATTGTCTTGTCCCCACTGCCAGAAGCCAATGTCTTGCCGTCGGGGCTAAAACTCA
>NZ_CAWUDL010000276.1:0-98 GCF_963920945.1 Anabaena sp. CCY 9402-a | reverse complement strand
TAACCCAGATGGCTCATACCTGTTTAATGGTTTAATTCCCGGTGACTATCAAGTCAAATTCACCGCCCCAGAGGGTTTTGTCTTCTCGACTCCCGACC
>NZ_CAWUDL010000275.1:0-98 GCF_963920945.1 Anabaena sp. CCY 9402-a | reverse complement strand
GTTTCTCTATCACTTATTCCTAGTTTTTCTTTAATTATTAATGCCCCTAATGCCATCCTAAATGTTTTAGCTGGCGCGCCCATTTCTGCTGAAAATAT
>NZ_CAWUDL010000274.1:0-99 GCF_963920945.1 Anabaena sp. CCY 9402-a | reverse complement strand
AAAAGTATTTGAAAGTAGTCATCAGACTCATAGCGTCACGCACCAACCATCAATTTTTACATTTGCGTAAGTAGTGCTTGAATTGTTTAGAACTTACCC
>NZ_CAWUDL010000273.1:0-100 GCF_963920945.1 Anabaena sp. CCY 9402-a | reverse complement strand
CAGTCATTCAACCGCAATTAGATAATAATCCATCAATTCCCAGTCCAGAAATATCTCCACAACCGGAGTTAGTAACAAATACTGAAACCACAGTCATTCA
>NZ_CAWUDL010000272.1:0-100 GCF_963920945.1 Anabaena sp. CCY 9402-a | reverse complement strand
ATTGATGCTTATAGAAATTGGCAAACTTTTGTAGCATCTATAGAAAAGATTCTTCAAGAGTTTGGTACAAACTATGTAATTAATTTTGTTTAGCTACTTA
>NZ_CAWUDL010000271.1:0-100 GCF_963920945.1 Anabaena sp. CCY 9402-a | reverse complement strand
TAAGTAGCTAAACAAAATTAATTACATAGTTTGTACCAAACTCTCGAAGAATCTTTTCTATAGATGCTACAAAAGTTTGCCAATTTCTATAAGCATCAAT
>NZ_CAWUDL010000270.1:0-100 GCF_963920945.1 Anabaena sp. CCY 9402-a | reverse complement strand
GAGTTGTGAAAAAAACTGTATCAAAATTTCGTTCTAAAAAACCACAACACAGAGGGACTGGACAACGAGTAGAAGTTCCGAAATTTCATATCACTCATCA
>NZ_CAWUDL010000269.1:0-101 GCF_963920945.1 Anabaena sp. CCY 9402-a | reverse complement strand
CCTGTCACCTGTCACCTGTCACCTGTCACCTGTCACCTGTCACCTGTCCCCTGTCACCTGTCACCTGTCACCTGTCACCTGTCACCTGTCACCTGTCACCT
>NZ_CAWUDL010000268.1:0-102 GCF_963920945.1 Anabaena sp. CCY 9402-a | reverse complement strand
TAGAAACCTTATTAAAAGAACAAGAAGCTGATTTACTCAAAGAAAAACCTCTTCAGCTAAAAAAGTTAGGTATAGATGAAATAACCCAGCTAAAAGGAGGAA
>NZ_CAWUDL010000267.1:0-103 GCF_963920945.1 Anabaena sp. CCY 9402-a | reverse complement strand
GCGACAGTATCAAAGACTGAAGCCACAGTCATTCAACCGCAATTAGATAATAATCAATCAGTTCCCGGTTCAGAAATATCTCCACAACCGGAGTTAGTAACAA
>NZ_CAWUDL010000266.1:0-104 GCF_963920945.1 Anabaena sp. CCY 9402-a | reverse complement strand
AACTGGGAATTGATGGATTATTATCTAATTGCGGTTGAATGACTGTGGTTTCAGTCTTTGATACTGTCGCTGGCTGTGACGATATTTCTGGACTGGGAATTGAT
>NZ_CAWUDL010000265.1:0-104 GCF_963920945.1 Anabaena sp. CCY 9402-a | reverse complement strand
ATCAGTTCCCGGTTCAGAAATATCTCCACAACCGGAGTTAGTAACAAATACTGAAGCCACAGTCATTCAAACACAATTAGATAATAATCCATCAATTCCCAGTT
>NZ_CAWUDL010000264.1:0-104 GCF_963920945.1 Anabaena sp. CCY 9402-a | reverse complement strand
ATATAGTTGATATTTGTATTGGACAATTTGGCAAGATAAGCGATATTACATTATTTAGAAATAATCGCAAAACTCTGGATACCAAACAAAGATTCCTAGGAGAT
>NZ_CAWUDL010000263.1:0-105 GCF_963920945.1 Anabaena sp. CCY 9402-a | reverse complement strand
CGGTGGCGTTTTGCTGATTTGCTAAAGCAGTGTTACCTGTGGCGGTGGCATTAGCGGCAGATGCGGTAGAACCTTTACCAACAGAAGTGGCATTTTCTCCACTGG
>NZ_CAWUDL010000262.1:0-105 GCF_963920945.1 Anabaena sp. CCY 9402-a | reverse complement strand
ATCGTCACAGCCAGCGACAGTATCAAAGACTGAAGCCACAGTCATTCAACCACAATTAGATAATAATCAATCAATTCCCAGTTCAGAAATATCTCCACAACCGGA
>NZ_CAWUDL010000261.1:0-105 GCF_963920945.1 Anabaena sp. CCY 9402-a | reverse complement strand
ACAGGTGACAGGTGACATGACAGGTGACAGGTGACATGACAGGTGACAGGTGACAGGTGACATGACAGGTGACATGACAGGTGACATGACAGGTGACATGACAGG
>NZ_CAWUDL010000260.1:0-105 GCF_963920945.1 Anabaena sp. CCY 9402-a | reverse complement strand
ATATAGTTGATATTTGTATTGGACAATTTGGCAAGATAAGCGATATTACATTATTAGGACTTACGCATTGACAGAATAACAAAATAGTGAATTGATGAATATAGG
>NZ_CAWUDL010000259.1:0-106 GCF_963920945.1 Anabaena sp. CCY 9402-a | reverse complement strand
TGGTAGGTGAGTAATGGTAGTTCTTTTCTCACCTTCTACCAAAAGGGGGACTGTAAGTAATTAAACAAAATTAATTACACAAATGATTATACAATTGAATACAAGA
>NZ_CAWUDL010000258.1:0-106 GCF_963920945.1 Anabaena sp. CCY 9402-a | reverse complement strand
CAGCATCACCGTAGGCTGAAGCAGAAATACCTGTGGCTTGAGCAGCGTTACCTGTAGCGGTGGCGTTTTGCTGATTTGCTAAAGCAGTGTTACCTGTGGCGGTGGC
>NZ_CAWUDL010000257.1:0-107 GCF_963920945.1 Anabaena sp. CCY 9402-a | reverse complement strand
GTTTCTCTATCACTTATTCCTAGTTTTTCTTTAATTATTAATGCCCCTAATGCCAGGGCGAACGCATCTAAATATTAAGGAGCGATAATCAAGGTGGAATTCGCCAA
>NZ_CAWUDL010000256.1:0-108 GCF_963920945.1 Anabaena sp. CCY 9402-a | reverse complement strand
GAGTTGTGAAAAAAACTGTATCAAAATTTCGTTCTAAAAAACCACAACACAGAGGCAATACTTCTCGGTTAAGAACAAAAGCAAGGTAAAGTGATAATTGTTCACTTA
>NZ_CAWUDL010000255.1:0-110 GCF_963920945.1 Anabaena sp. CCY 9402-a | reverse complement strand
ACTCAGCACTCAGCACTCAGCACTCAGCACTCAGCACTCAGCACTCAGCACTCAGAACTCAGAACTCAGAACTCAGCACTCAGAACTCAGCACTCAGCACTCAGCACTCA
>NZ_CAWUDL010000254.1:0-111 GCF_963920945.1 Anabaena sp. CCY 9402-a | reverse complement strand
GCTTGGTTGTAGTATTTGAGGGCTTCTTGCTTTTCTCCTAATGAGGAGTAGACACTGCCAATATTGTTGAGGGTGGTGGCTTCCCCTCCCCTGTCCTCCACTGCCCGGTAT
>NZ_CAWUDL010000253.1:0-111 GCF_963920945.1 Anabaena sp. CCY 9402-a | reverse complement strand
TAGAAACCTTATTAAAAGAACAAGAAGCTGATTTACTCAAAGAAAAACCTCTTCAACTAAAAAAGTTAGGTATAGATGAAATAACCCAGCTAAAAGGAGGAAAAAACTATG
>NZ_CAWUDL010000252.1:0-111 GCF_963920945.1 Anabaena sp. CCY 9402-a | reverse complement strand
TACTGTATCGTCTACACTTAGTATTCCTCCTCCCAAATTGATGATTTTCTCTATTGTTTTGAATAAATCTTTCGGTTCATATCTCTCTCTTAATAAAAAGCGATTCACGCT
>NZ_CAWUDL010000251.1:0-119 GCF_963920945.1 Anabaena sp. CCY 9402-a | reverse complement strand
TTCTCCTAATGAGTCGTAGACAGAGCCAATATTGTTGAGGGTGGTGGCTTCCCCTTCCCTGTAGCCCACTGCCCGTGTTAGGGGTAAGGCTTGGTTGTAGTATTTGAGTGCCTCTTGCT
>NZ_CAWUDL010000250.1:0-123 GCF_963920945.1 Anabaena sp. CCY 9402-a | reverse complement strand
TCAACTCCCCAAAATCTAAGTCGCCAGTTTCCTCAGATATTGACTCTAACGACTGTTCACCCAGTTCGAGGCGATCGCTCTTTGTGAAGTCTTGAATAGTCGTCTGTGTCAACTCCCCAAAAT
>NZ_CAWUDL010000249.1:0-123 GCF_963920945.1 Anabaena sp. CCY 9402-a | reverse complement strand
TGAGTCGTAGACAGAGCCAATATTGTTGAGGGTGGTGGCTTCCCCTCCCCTGTCCCCCACTGCCCGGTATAGGGGTAGGGCTTGGTTGTAGTATTTGAGTGCCTCTTGCTTTTCTCCTAATGA
>NZ_CAWUDL010000248.1:0-125 GCF_963920945.1 Anabaena sp. CCY 9402-a | reverse complement strand
CCCACCTTTGCCGATATTGATGGGGATGGGGACTTGGATGCTTTTGTGGGGAATTATAGTGGCAATCCCGTGTTCTTCCGCAACACGCCAAGTGCGACTGAACCCGTGTTTACCCAAGAAGCCAA
>NZ_CAWUDL010000247.1:0-130 GCF_963920945.1 Anabaena sp. CCY 9402-a | reverse complement strand
TACGGAGTCAATTTTTCTCTTGCCTTGGAATGACTTTTTCAGCAAGCCCTAATTAAAGGTTACTTTTTATTAATTTTTAGGACTTACGCATTGACAGAATAACAAAATAGTGAATTGATGAATATAGGTC
>NZ_CAWUDL010000246.1:0-139 GCF_963920945.1 Anabaena sp. CCY 9402-a | reverse complement strand
ATTGTCTTGTCCCCACTGCCAGAAGCCAATGTCTTGCCGTCGGGGCTAAAACTCACGCTAATGACACCTTCACCATGTCCCTTCAGGGTGCGGATTTCCTTGCCTGTCTCTAGATTCCAGAGTTTGATTGTCTTGTCCC
>NZ_CAWUDL010000245.1:0-143 GCF_963920945.1 Anabaena sp. CCY 9402-a | reverse complement strand
TCTCCTAATGAGTCGTAGACACCGCCAATATTGTTGAGGGTGGTGGCTTCCCCTCCCCTGTTTTCCACTGCCCGGTATAGGGGTAGGGCTTGGTTGTAGTATTTGAGTGCTTCTTGCTTTTCTCCTAATGAGTCGTAGACACC
>NZ_CAWUDL010000244.1:0-149 GCF_963920945.1 Anabaena sp. CCY 9402-a | reverse complement strand
CCCCGGTTTGGCTAACACCTGACTGGGGGCTTTTTTTATGTCTAGCAATCAGTAATTAGCGAATTTGAGAAATTTGTCCTGAAACTACTCAATCGAGGTAGAACAATTAATTGGTAGATGCACCCTGATAACTAACTCCCCTGGCTTGG
>NZ_CAWUDL010000243.1:0-157 GCF_963920945.1 Anabaena sp. CCY 9402-a | reverse complement strand
CCCCAGGTTATTGTGAGCGTTGGCAAAGTTTGGGTCGAGGCGCAGGGCTGTTTGGAAGCTGGCGATCGCTGCTTCCAGCTTCCCTTGACTGTACAGTGCAGACCCCAGGTTATTGTGAGCGTTGGCAAAGTTTGGGTCGAGGCGCAGGGCTGTTTGG
>NZ_CAWUDL010000242.1:0-161 GCF_963920945.1 Anabaena sp. CCY 9402-a | reverse complement strand
CAACAACGGTGTTCAAGATGCAGGAGACACAGCATTAGCAGGTGTCACAGTTGAACTCATTCAAAACGGTGTAGTCGTCGCAACCACCACCACCAACCCAGATGGTTCATACCTGTTTAATGGTTTAATTCCCGGTGACTATCAAGTCCAATTCACAGCCC
>NZ_CAWUDL010000241.1:0-162 GCF_963920945.1 Anabaena sp. CCY 9402-a | reverse complement strand
GAAGTTAGAAGCAGCGATCGCCAGCTACCAAACAGCCCTGCGCCTCGACCCAAACGGTGCAATCACTCACAATAACCTGGGGTATGCGCTGCAAGATCAAGGGAAGCTAGAAGCAGCGATCGCCAGCTACCAAACAGCCCTGCGCCTCGACCCAAACTTTGC
>NZ_CAWUDL010000240.1:0-164 GCF_963920945.1 Anabaena sp. CCY 9402-a | reverse complement strand
GCTTCTTGCTTTTCTCCTAATGAGTCGTAGACACCGCCAATATTGTTGAGGGTGGCGGCTTCTCCTCCCCTGTCTCCCACTGCCCGTCTTAGGGGTAAGGCTTGGTTGAAGTATTTGAGTGCTTCTTGCTTTTCTCCTAATGAGTCGTAGACACCGCCAATATT
>NZ_CAWUDL010000239.1:0-171 GCF_963920945.1 Anabaena sp. CCY 9402-a | reverse complement strand
TAGGGCTTGCTGAAAAAGTCATTCCAAGGCAAGAGAAAAATTGACTCCGTAGTCAGGCAGTCAAAAAGATAAGTTTTTGTTGTCTAAAATTCACCGGATGATCAGGGTTGCTAATAAAAGAAGTGAAAAAAGATGTGGTTGTGAAAAAGTGACAAAAAAATCCACAAAAAA
>NZ_CAWUDL010000238.1:0-191 GCF_963920945.1 Anabaena sp. CCY 9402-a | reverse complement strand
CACCACCCTCAACAATATTGGCTCTGTCTACGACTCATTAGGAGAAAAGCAAGAGTCACTCAAATACTACAACCAAGCCCTAACCCTATATCGGGCAGTGGGGGACAGGGGAGGGGAAGCCAACACCCTCAACAACATTGGCGGTGTCTACGACTCATTAGGAGAAAAGCAAGAAGCACTCAAATACTACA
>NZ_CAWUDL010000237.1:0-225 GCF_963920945.1 Anabaena sp. CCY 9402-a | reverse complement strand
ACTCCGGTTGTGGAGATATTTCTGAACTGGGAATTGATGGATTATTATCTAATTGCGGTTGAATGACTGTGGCTTCAGTCTTTGATACTGTCGCTGGCTGTGACGATATTTTTGAACTGGGAATTGATGGATTATTATCTAATTGTGGTTGAATGACTGTGGTTTCAGTCTTTGATACTAACTCCGGTTGTGGAGATATTTCTGAACTGGGAATTGATGGATTAT
>NZ_CAWUDL010000236.1:0-235 GCF_963920945.1 Anabaena sp. CCY 9402-a | reverse complement strand
ACGACCTATATTCATCAATTCACTATTTTGTTATTCTGTCAATACGTAAGTCCTATGAGCTTAATCTTCTGATTAATTTCTTCGTTGACAATTCCCCAGCCTAAAAGCCTGCTGTGTACACACAAGTCTTTTGGAGTTAGGCGATACATTCACAATGTCAGGCGATACATTCATAATGTTAGGCGATACATTCACGATGTCAGGCGATACATTCACGATGTCAGGCGATACATTC
>NZ_CAWUDL010000235.1:0-242 GCF_963920945.1 Anabaena sp. CCY 9402-a | reverse complement strand
AGGCTAACGCCAGGGAATCAGCATCATCATCTTTATCTGGCAACGCCAGGTGATGTTGGCGATAACTCCTCAATTCTTTATGCCCAACGAGACGCACCTCAACCCCAGCACGGGCTAAATGTGTTCCCCAAAGTTTGCTGTAGTTTGTGCCTGTGGGTTCAATAATTGCGATGTCCGGGTTTAGTTCCTGGAGTTTAGACTAAGCAATGCAAGATAACACAGCAGGGCTGAGTGAATCGGAG
>NZ_CAWUDL010000234.1:0-253 GCF_963920945.1 Anabaena sp. CCY 9402-a | reverse complement strand
GGTCGAGGCGCAGGGCTGTTTGGTAGCTGGCGATCGCTGCTTCTAGCTTCCCTTGCTTTTTCAGCGCAAGCCCCAGATTATTGTGAGCGTTGGCAAAGTTTAGGTCAAGGCGCAGGGCTGTTTGGTAGCTGGCGATCGCTGCTTCTAACTTCCCTTGATCTTGCAGCGCAGACCCCAAGCCATAGTGAGCGTTAGCATAGTTTGGGTCGAGGCGCAGGGCTGTTTGGTAGCTGGCGATCGCTGCTTCTAGCTT
>NZ_CAWUDL010000233.1:0-255 GCF_963920945.1 Anabaena sp. CCY 9402-a | reverse complement strand
CCCGACACCATCACCAACCGCGACACCATCACCAACCGCGACACCATCACCAACCGCGACACCATCACCAACCGCGACACCATCACCAACAGCAACGCCATCACCAACCCCGACACCATCACCAACCGCGACACCATCACCAACCCCGACACCATCACCAACAGCAACGCCATCACCAACCCCGACACCATCACCAACCCCGACACCATCACCAACCCCGACACCATCACCAACCGCGACACCATCACCAACCGC
>NZ_CAWUDL010000232.1:0-261 GCF_963920945.1 Anabaena sp. CCY 9402-a | reverse complement strand
CTACAACCAAGCCCTACCCCTATTCCGGGCAGTGGGGGACAGGGGAGGGGAAGCCGCCACTCTCAATAATATTGGCTCTGTTTACAACTCATTAGGAGAAAAGCAAGAGGCACTCAAATACTACAACCAAGCCTTACCCCTAACACGGGCAGTGGTGGACAGGAGAGGGGAAGCCGCCACCCTCAACAATATTGGCTCTGTTTACAACTCATTAGGAGAAAAGCAAGAAGCCCTCAAATACTACAACCAAGCCCTACCCCT
>NZ_CAWUDL010000231.1:0-262 GCF_963920945.1 Anabaena sp. CCY 9402-a | reverse complement strand
AAAAAAAGGAGTTGACAATAGTGGGGAGGTTAGATATATTGGATAAGTGCCTGAAGGAGAGCGCGACGAAGCGCGTTCCGGGGGGCAACCGAACCTTGAAAAAATTATAGTTTGAAAGCCTAAAAAAAGCAACTAACCTGCGTCAAGAAAATAAAGACACCAGGCTGAGGTGTTGAAAGAGCAGCCAAAAGAGCTAAAAGAAAGACTCAACAAAATGGAGAGTTTGATCCTGGCTCAGGATGAACGCTGGCGGTATGCTTAA
>NZ_CAWUDL010000230.1:0-266 GCF_963920945.1 Anabaena sp. CCY 9402-a | reverse complement strand
CTGGCCTTTCCAACGTGACACTGGAAGGCCGGCTGTCTAGACGCGTCACGAAGTCCACCATCGGACGCATGCGCAATGCCGAAATAAGCGCAGGCATCGACAATGTCGAGGAAGTCGCACGAGCGTTCGGCCTCGAAGCTTGGCAATTTCTTATCCCGGACGTGTCGACGGATCACAAGCCACGTATCGCCAGTGGCGCGCCAACGGAAGGCGGATCCTCCTCGCTGACTGTCGCCGAATCTGAGTTGCTGACATTGTTCAACCAG
>NZ_CAWUDL010000229.1:0-268 GCF_963920945.1 Anabaena sp. CCY 9402-a | reverse complement strand
ACCCTGCCGATCTGATCTCGATAACGGGTGTCACCGAGCGGCGCAGGGCTCCCGATCACCCAGCTCTCGACCTGCTTGTGGTGGTCACGGACCTTCAGCTCCCGAACATACAGCCGAGACGCCAGGAGGGCCGCGCCAGATCGAGGCAGGCCGCGAAGGAACGGGTCTTGACCGACATCGTCCCTGCGGCGCCGAAAGAGCTTTCGCAGGGCCCGCGTGAGCGAAGGTCGGAGGCGTATGGCGATCACCCCCTCAGCGCTCAGACGCT
>NZ_CAWUDL010000228.1:0-269 GCF_963920945.1 Anabaena sp. CCY 9402-a | reverse complement strand
TACTCAATTGGTATTTCTGTTGTTAATTTAACATATCTAGTCTGGGAGAGCCAAATATTTTTGATTTTTTTAATTGTCTCAATTTTTAGACTGGAAGCTTATAAGTATTTTTACTCAGTGATATCCGAGAATAACTCTGTAGTTTTTTATGTTACTATTGAAGTGCGGAATGTGGATTTTAATAATACGGTTTTGGTGATAAAAATCAGCCAATGCCGGCTAATACTCAGAGTGATATCAAAAACTTTCAGTGTACTAAAATTCTTAGT
>NZ_CAWUDL010000227.1:0-273 GCF_963920945.1 Anabaena sp. CCY 9402-a | reverse complement strand
TGCCTGGGTAGACAAGTAAATCTAATCTCCTAAACGGGATAGTAGCCTTTGACTACTTCACCAATACTATTGCCAATATCACCCAGAACCACGCTCACATTCGGACGAATACTGCACCAGTGTAATAACGGCTTTTGCTGTCATGGTACTTTTTCAGTGTATAAGTTATTGACCCTCAAACTCTTGTTAACAGTGTTTCTTTCATTTATTGTGGGCGTGTAAGTAGCTAAACAAAATTAATTACATAGTTTGTACCAAACTCTCGAAGAATCT
>NZ_CAWUDL010000226.1:0-276 GCF_963920945.1 Anabaena sp. CCY 9402-a | reverse complement strand
AGTTCTTCACACTGATTTTACTCAGCACTCATCCCTCAGCACTCATCACTTTCATTGTCTGTGCTTGCTAATTTCTCGCTTTTCTATGCAGTTTTCAAGGTTCTGGCTGGTTCTTACTCAGCAGTCTAACTAAAGTTAGTTGCTGAATTTATATATCCATTATTTAACAAGTCTAAATTGGTAAACCGAATAAGTAATACTTTGAAAGCTTTCACCAATCTCGACCGACCTAGGTTAGACCATCTCATCCTCTATTCACAACTAACGTTGTTTTCG
>NZ_CAWUDL010000225.1:0-327 GCF_963920945.1 Anabaena sp. CCY 9402-a | reverse complement strand
TTCCGAAATTTCATATCACTCATCAGCTTGCTAGCCTTAACTGAACCGTATTGGGATCAATTCTGGCTGCTGTGATTGATATTCTTGGTTGATTATGCAAAGCGATGTGGTTTATACCCCTCGCTTTATTTTTTTTCTAATTCTGGTGTGCAGGTAAACTACTCCCACCTGCCGGCTGTTAGCCGAAGGCGGCGGGAGCTTTCAGAAGCCATAGAAACATCAAACAAGCGAAGGCAGCAGGTACTCAGAATTGTTCCTAACACGCACATCAATATTAGACCTATCTTTAAAATAAATTTTATAGGAAAATAAACAGAGAAGATAAAA
>NZ_CAWUDL010000224.1:0-328 GCF_963920945.1 Anabaena sp. CCY 9402-a | reverse complement strand
GACAAGGTTCAACATAAGAAACAGACCAAGGTTCAGGGCCTAAAGCGCGTAAGAAGGTCTGAGGATTTTTAGTACCGGCGCCCTTCTCCATATCGTAAGGCTGGGCAATCAAACAACCATGAGCAGACCAAAACTGATGCAAAGTAGCTATGACCGACTGAAAATTCACGCTTTTTTCTCCTTGAGTCAGGACAGTGGATACAAAATTGTTGCCTAGAAAGCCCTACTGTAGCGAGTTTAGAGGAGACAGAAAAGAGTGAGGAAACTTTTTCAAAAAAAAGGAGTTGACAATAGTGGGGAGGTTAGATATATTGGATAAGTGCCTGAA
>NZ_CAWUDL010000223.1:0-331 GCF_963920945.1 Anabaena sp. CCY 9402-a | reverse complement strand
TTGATGTGTCGAGAACAAAAGCCAATAATACCTTTAATTATTGGGTAGATATTTTAAGAGAAATCTTGCCTGCATCTCAAGTAGAAGAAGTAAAAAATGATGAGCAAAGATATCAAGAGCTATGTGAGAAATTATGTGAATATGAATTAATAGTAGATAGTGCAGAGCAAGCTATAGAAAGACCTGGAGACTATGAAGAGCAGAAAAAATATTATTCCGGTAAGAAGAAAATGCACACCAGAAAAAATCAATTTATAGTATTACCAGAAGGTCGAGATATAGTTGATATTTGTATTGGACAATTTGGCAAGATAAGCGATATTACATTATT
>NZ_CAWUDL010000222.1:0-351 GCF_963920945.1 Anabaena sp. CCY 9402-a | reverse complement strand
AGGTCAAGAGAAGCGTGTCAAACGGGGAATAAAAAATAAACAGTTTCTCGCTGGGCTGGATAACAATTATTTAGCAAGAGTTTTAGCATTAGCATAAACTCATATATCAGAAATTAAATTTGAATATTTAGGAAGAGTTTCATTTTTCCTCTAAATAAACATAGTTTTATAAACTCGAATCTTGAGTTATTTTAGTATCAATAAATAATCATTCAGCTTTAGATAAGGTAATTTATGCTTTTTGAGGATACTTCATTAATTTTATTTATCATTTAATGAATTTTTACAATTATCTATGTCATTTTGAAATCTCTCTTAATTTTTATTAGTAAATAAGATGCGTTTTCCCTA
>NZ_CAWUDL010000221.1:0-368 GCF_963920945.1 Anabaena sp. CCY 9402-a | reverse complement strand
AAAATATCTACCCAATAATTAAAGGTATTATTGGCTTTTGTTCTCGACACATCAAACAATAATCCGAGAATTTCAAATGTTGGCTTCTGTCTCAGGTATACTAAACATAAACACACACCTTCTTTTGGTGTCATTTCTGCTTTACGTCCTCCACCAGAGGCTATTAACCTAATTTTTCTTTTTTCAATTTCTGCTTGTTTGTCTCTATGCCTTTTTGAAGCTAATGCTACTAATGTAATAAAATCTTCATATTTAATCCCAATTAATCGCTTTGATTCCTCTGGGTATGATTCTATTCTTTTTAAGGGACTTGTCATTATTAATACTCGCTTTTTTATCTTCTCTGTTTATTTTCCTATAAAATTTAT
>NZ_CAWUDL010000220.1:0-370 GCF_963920945.1 Anabaena sp. CCY 9402-a | reverse complement strand
TTTTTTGTGGATTTTTTTGTCACTTTTTCACAACCACATCTTTTTTCACTTCTTTAGGACTTACGCATTGACAGAATAACAAAATAGTGAATTGATGAATATAGGTCGTCTATTTTGCAGGTATCGGATAATCAGAGAAATTACTAAACCCTCTACAGCACAATGTAATCTAGACCTCTACACGTTATTTTTGCTGTCAGAGCCGAAGTTTGCGGGGTGCAGTAGGTTAGCAGAGATATTGGGCGATGTTTCACATGATAGCGTGAATCGCTTTTTATTAAGAGAGAGATATGAACCGAAAGATTTATTCAAAATAATAGAGAAAATCATCAATTTGGGAGGAGGAATACTAAGTGTAGACGATACAGTA
>NZ_CAWUDL010000219.1:0-469 GCF_963920945.1 Anabaena sp. CCY 9402-a | reverse complement strand
CTCCGATTCACTCAGCCCTGCTGTGTTATCTTGCATTGCTTAGTCTAAACTCCAGCAATTTACCGTCTTTACATAAACTTGATATGTATGACTTCAACTGTTTATGCACTAAATATAGAATTGAGAGTAAGTAACTTCAGAATGTTAATTGATAAATTAATTCATCAGTAGACTTACCTTTAATAAACTCATCGTTCTGGTGGGAGCATCCCAGTTTTTTGCAAAGAGGGGAAAAATGGGTAAAGAACGGATATCTCCCAACTCATCTAAATATACCCGATGTACTTGGTCGCCGTTAGCCATAATTGCGAACACATATCTAATCAAGTCTTTTTGGAAATATGCCTTTCGGTATAGTTTTGAGTATCTACTTTTCCTAACTCCCAAAAAAATGGGCGAACCGGGAGTTATAACGCAATACGGTTCAGTTAAGGCTAGCAAGCTGATGAGTGATATGAAATTTCGGAAC
>NZ_CAWUDL010000218.1:0-488 GCF_963920945.1 Anabaena sp. CCY 9402-a | reverse complement strand
TCCTAAATTATATTGTATATTAATTTGTGTAATTAATTTTGTTTGATTACTTATGTGTGGTGATATATATGAATGGTGTCAAGATGTATATAATGATAGCTACCAAGGCGCGCCGAAAGATGGTAGTCCGTGGCTAACGGGTAGCGATGACAGCATGAATCTGCTGCGTGGCGGTAGTTGGCTTAACAGTGCCAGGCATTGCCGTTCTGCCTTTCGCTATGGGTACGATCGAGTTGATCGTCACGGCCGTGTTGGTTTTCGCGTGGCGGTGGCTGTCGCGTGAGGATTCCTTGCCCTTTAGCCATCTGCACTTCTTATTCTTTTACCTTTTTTTTCCGCCTGATGGCGGGGAAAAAATTTTTCTAAATGTGATGTTTAGATATTAGAACCATTACACACCACATTTGATCAAATTTCTCATGTAGGTTGGGTTGCAATACTTCTCGGTTAAGAACAAAAGCAAGGTAAAGTGATAATTGTTCACTTAC
>NZ_CAWUDL010000217.1:0-491 GCF_963920945.1 Anabaena sp. CCY 9402-a | reverse complement strand
TCTCCTATAATCCCTTCACAGTAAGCTTTTTATCTTTTCTAGACAAGTCTAATAGCAACTGATTGAAATATCTCAATACACCGTAATTTTAATTTTTCATTATTAGCAAAAACTCTCCTACGCCTACATGGTATCCAGACCAAGTGAACAGTAGCTAAACCTATTGAGTGATTGTAATGATTATACGTGGTTTTCATTTGTAGATGAATATTGACTATCTACGCAACTATGGTATTATAATCACATGAAAACCCTGAAGTTCAAATTGTACCAGCACAAAAAAAATAGATTCCTCAAGCGCATGATTAACGCGAGTGGGGTAATCTACAATCATTGCATTGCTCTGCATAAACGGTACTACCGGATGTGGGGAAAGCATTTAAATTGTGCAAAACTTCAGGCTCATATTGCCAAACTGCGAAAACGTAATTCGTTTTCGCACCCAAGCTGCACTGGGAGCATCCACTTTTGGCGGAAATACTCAAATAGCA
>NZ_CAWUDL010000216.1:0-499 GCF_963920945.1 Anabaena sp. CCY 9402-a | reverse complement strand
CGAAAACAACGTTAGTTGTGAATAGAGGATGAGATGGTCTAACCTAGGTCGGTCGCAGAAGTTGAAAAGGCTTTCAAACTAATAATTAGGTTCTTTTGGGCTATTAGCTCAGGTGGTTAGAGCGCACCCCTGATAAGGGTGAGGTCCCTGGTTCGAGTCCAGGATGGCCCACCTGAAGCAAGTCAAAAGTTAAAAGTCAAGAATCAAAAGTAAGGTAATTATTTTTGAATTTTGAGTTTTGAATTTTGAATTGTATTTGGGGGTTTAGCTCAGTTGGTAGAGCGCCTGCTTTGCAAGCAGGATGTCAGCGGTTCGAGTCCGCTAACCTCCACATGAAAAAAGAACGGGAAAGATTCAGCAACTAACGTTAGTTAGACTGCTGGGTAAGAACCAGCCAGAACCTTGAAAACTGCATAGGAAAGCGAGAAATTAGCAAACACAGAGATGAAAGTGATGAGTGCTGAGGGATGAGTGCTGAGTAAAATCAGTGTGAAGAACT
>NZ_CAWUDL010000215.1:0-557 GCF_963920945.1 Anabaena sp. CCY 9402-a | reverse complement strand
CACTCTCTACTCAACACTCTCTACTCAACACTCTCTACTCAACACTCTCTACTCAGCACTCAGCACTCCCTACTCCCCAATCAATGCCAAATACTCGTCCTGGAAGTAGCGTAGGGTACTGAATACGGGATTGGGTGCAGACTGGCCTAAACCGCATAGGCTGGTGTGCTTCACCATGTCACACAGTTCTTCTAGGAGCTGTAAATCGGCTTGTGATGCTTTCCCTGCGCTAATTTTGGTTAATAATCCGTGTAACTGCACAGTCCCGACTCGGCAAGGAATGCACTTACCACAGGATTCATCCATGCAAAATTCCATGAAGAACCGGGCGACATCTACCATGTTGGTAGTTTGATCCATGACGATCATCCCACCAGAACCCATCATTGAACCCAGGCTAGTTAAGGATTCATAGTCTACAGGAGTATCAAAAGCGGCGGCGGGAATACATCCCCCAGAAGGGCCACCTGTTTGTACTGCTTTCGCTATACCACCATCAGGAATAAGTAATTAAACAAAATTAATTACACAAATGATTATACAATTGAATACAAGAT
>NZ_CAWUDL010000214.1:0-573 GCF_963920945.1 Anabaena sp. CCY 9402-a | reverse complement strand
CACTCACTTTTTTTATTCTTAATACTGCTTAATCCTTAACCGAGAAGTATTGGGACTCTATTTGCTACCCATTGATACACAGCTTCGCCAATACCTAGAGTTCTACTCAAACTCACATCAGTCACTTTTGCATTTTCATAACATAATTGCCGATTCGGTAAGCTAAAAGATGTGATATCTGCGCCTATTGTCACAGTTCCGTGGGCATCTCGGCGAATCTTTCGTTCTAAAGTTACATTGGTTTTAACTGTTATCCGACAACCATTAAAAGAAACATTCTCTACCCGATTAATTCGTAAATCTTTACGTCGGTTAATATTTTGACTTTCTCCAGCTAGGCGGTTATTCAATTCTGTCAAAATCTGGGACTGGGAAGCATTACCAAATGATTCCACCACATTACAGTTGAGTTGTGCCATTGAAGGTTGCGGGTTAACGTAGAGGAAGCTTAAGGTCATAAAACTTCCTAAAATCATTTTTAAGTTTAGAGTTAAGCTTTTCATTCGCATTACCAATTTCTGGAGTTTAGACTAAATCGGTCATGTTCAAGAAAAAAAGGGAGTCTGATTGAAT
>NZ_CAWUDL010000213.1:0-597 GCF_963920945.1 Anabaena sp. CCY 9402-a | reverse complement strand
GAAATATGAGCAGTTATCTATTTTATTTATAGTATTTTATCATAACCACTCTAGGCAATACTTCTCGGTTAGAAAACTTAAAATGATTTTACTCACGAAGTTCTCAGGTTTTTAGCCATGTTACCCTCCACTAATTTTGGCAATAAATAAGCTTAACCGAGAGGTATTGCCACTCTAGGAGAGCCAAAATTTATTAGCAACTTTAAGGATTTGTGTTGCTTGGGAAGAGTGAATAAAGCCTTCCGTATCCAGTGAGTCAGCATGATAGCTACTAAGATTTTTCGATTTTTCCCATTGTCGGTTTTGGGTGATATGGAGAATAGTATTCATATTGAATTTAGGAAATGTGGCTGTATCTAATTGTTTAAAAAAATTATTTAAATTAGTGTGTCTTTGCCCCTGTGCGTAAGCTTAAACATTTTTCGGAATACAAACATCAGGCGCACACAAACCAGGAAATTGTAGCGTTGTCACCTCAAGCGTATTCAAATCTACACGCCTAATGGCATGGTTATTGGTGTCACTTATATACAAGTGTGAATCTATAAGTAATCAAACAAAATTAATTACACAAATTAATATACAATATAATTTAGG
>NZ_CAWUDL010000212.1:0-617 GCF_963920945.1 Anabaena sp. CCY 9402-a | reverse complement strand
CCTAGAGTGGTTATGATAAAATACTATAAATAAAATAGATAACTGCTCATATTTCTATCATAAAAAACATCTCAAAGCGAGTCTGGGGTAGAGATACAAAAATAATTAGAACTAGAAAATATAAAAAAGGTTGAGATAATAATTAGTGATTTAATAAATATGCCATCTAATCCCTTGCTGCACTTTATTACTAAAGTTATTAATCTTGAAGATATCAAGGTTATTAATTATGACTTTATCACTAATGATGAAATAGTCATAGAAGTCGAAAATAAGCTAAAAGTTGGTCAATGTCCACAGTGTGGAAATACAACTGATAAAATCCATCAAAATCATTGGTATACAGTCAGAGATATACCTCTGAGTGATTATCAAGTATTGTTAAAGGTAAATCGTCGGCAATTGAGATGCACAAAATGTCGGAAAGTCTTCAGTGAGTCACTCTCCTTTATAAAAACTAGAAGAACCTATACAAAAAGACTAGCGGTGAAAGTAATTAAGGAAGTATTAGAAACGAATGTAGAGAGTGCAGCCATCAGAAATAGAATGACAGCATCGGAGGTAGAAACCTTATTAAAAGAACAAGAAGCTGATTTACTCAAAGAAAAACCTCTTCA
>NZ_CAWUDL010000211.1:0-657 GCF_963920945.1 Anabaena sp. CCY 9402-a | reverse complement strand
CAGTTATCTATTTTATTTATAGTATTTTATCATAACCACTCTAGGAGAGCCATAAAATTCTTAGAGTCAAAATTAGACCTCTTGGGTGATTGTATATGTTTTATAGTGGTTCTTCTAAATCATTTACTCCAGTAACAATTCCTAAAGGTTACAAAAATGTTTCTAACACTCTAGAATCACTAGCAGATTTAGCACTTACTAAGTGGCTGGCAAGGATTTAAAGTATTTGGCTTTAAGATATACTACTTTGAGCGATCGCCTGCGCTCTTGTTAAGCTGATGTTATGAAAATTCCCCAGTACGATTCAAAAGCAGGTGTTAGATTGCAGTGCAAACAAACTGGAAGTAAAATTCGATAGCCATGGTCTTCGACTGACCGGAGGTCATCGCACTCAACATTTACTTGAAAATGTGCTTCAAGCGAATGAACAACCGCTACCTATGACAGCAGTAGCGAAAAGTCTTGGGTATCCTAAGCGAATTCTTTACAGGCATTTCCCAGAGCTATGCCGAGCCATTTCAGCCAAGTACGTTAATTATATGAAAGAATCTCGCATCAAACGAATTGAACACTGTTGCGAGGAGGTAAAACAAGCTGTTAGACCAGGGCGAACGCATCTAAATATTAAGGAGCGATAATCAAGGTGGAATTCGCCAA
>NZ_CAWUDL010000210.1:0-685 GCF_963920945.1 Anabaena sp. CCY 9402-a | reverse complement strand
GCCCCAGAGGGTTTTGTCTTCTCGACTCCCGACCAAGGTGGCGATGACACATTAGATAGTGATGCCAACTCCGCAGGCTTGACTCAAACCGTAACTTTAACAAGTGGTCAATTCAACAGCACATTGGATGCCGGGTTAGTTGCCCTCGCATCATTAGGAGATTTCGTTTGGCATGACCTGAATGCAGATGGTATTCAAGATGGCAACGAACCAGGAATAGCAGGTGCGACTGTTAACTTGTTGAAAGATGGTGTAGTAGTAGCAACAACCACAACAGATGGTACAGGAAAATACAACTTCACCAATTTAACTCCAGACACAGGATATCAAGTCCAATTCATCACTCCTGCTGGCTTTACACAAACTAGCCCAGTAGATGCAGGTGGCAATGATGCCATTGATAGTGACGGGAATTTAACTGGAGTAGTCACCTTAGCCGCCGGAGAAAATAATCCGACATTAGATTCCGGGTTCTACAACTTGGCATCTTTAGGCGACTTTGTCTTTGCCGACAACAACGCCAACGGTATCCAAGATGCCGGGGATACACCCATTGGGAATGTCACCGTTGAATTAATTCAAAACAACGTAGTCGTTGCCACTACCACTACTAACCCAGATGGCTCATATCTGTTTAATGGTTTAATTCCCGGTGACTATCAAGTCCAATTCACAGCCCCAGAGG
>NZ_CAWUDL010000209.1:0-710 GCF_963920945.1 Anabaena sp. CCY 9402-a | reverse complement strand
GAAAATTATCAAAAGTTTCTCAAAACAGAGCTTTCTAAAAAAGTAAATGTTCAAGAGAATGATTCAAATATCATGACTTAGTATAAATGAAGCATTTAGATGTAACCTAACTAATCCACATACCGTCTTTAACACCTGACTATAACGATGTCGAGCTAGACGAAATCTATCACTGGCTACGCGAAAAATTTTCACCCTACATATCAGATGTTCCACAAAAATCCTTCTAGAAGATAATTTCTTATTCTCTGATTTTTGCGTTTCTGAAAGTTCGGCTTTTTTGGGTTTCTTGTCAGGTGTGGTAATAAGTGCTTCTCCTATATAAGCTTTATCTCCTAGAAATCTTTGTTTGGTATCCAGGGTTTTGCGATTATTTCTAAATAATGTAATATCACTTATCTTGCCAAATTGTCCAATACAAATATCAACTATATCTCGACCTTCTGGTAATACTATAAATTGATTTTTTCTGGTGTGCATTTTCTTCTTACCGGAATAATATTTTTTCTGCTCTTCATAGTCTCCAGGTCTTTCTATAGCTTGCTCTGCACTATCTACTATTAATTCATATTCACATAATTTCTCACATAGCTCTTGATATCTTTGCTCATCATTTTTTACTTCTTCTACTTGAGATGCAGGTAAGATTTCTCTCAAAATATCTACCCAATAATTAAAGGTATTATTGGCTTTTGTTCTCGACACATCAA
>NZ_CAWUDL010000208.1:0-763 GCF_963920945.1 Anabaena sp. CCY 9402-a | reverse complement strand
GAACAAAAGCCAATAATACCTTTAATTATTGGGTAGATATTTTGAGAGAAATCTTACCTGCATCTCAAGTAGAAGAAGTAAAAAATGATGAGCAAAGATATCAAGAGCTATGTGAGAAATTATGTGAATATGAATTAATAGTAGATAGTGCAGAGCAAGCTATAGAAAGACCTGGAGACTATGAAGAGCAGAAAAAATATTATTCCGGTAAGAAGAAAATGCACACCAGAAAAAATCAATTTATAGTATTACCAGAAGGTCGAGATATAGTTGATATTTGTATTGGACAATTTGGCAAGATAAGTGATATTACATTATTTAGAAATAATCGCAAAACCCTGGATACCAAACAAAGATTTCTAGGAGATAAAGCTTATATAGGAGAAGCACTTATTACCACACCTGACAAGAAACCCAAAAAAGCCGAACTTTCAGAAACGCAAAAATCAGAGAATAAGAAATTATCTTCTAGAAGGATTTTTGTGGAACATCTGATATGTAGGGTGAAAATTTTTCGCGTAGCCAGTGATAGATTTCGTCTAGCTCGACATCGTTATAGTCAGGTGTTAAAGACGGTATGTGGATTAGTTAGGTTACATCTAAATGCTTCATTTATACTAAGTCATGATATTTGAATCATTCTCTTGAACATTTACTTTTTTAGAAAGCTCTGTTTTGAGAAACTTTTGATAATTTTCCTATTTTCACCCCTAAACCGTGATTTTTACGTTCAGCAATGATAACTATTTTATCTCAGTTATAT
>NZ_CAWUDL010000207.1:0-787 GCF_963920945.1 Anabaena sp. CCY 9402-a | reverse complement strand
TGGGCGAACTGGGAGTGCTAATCTTATAAATGTCTCACGGTTTTGTCACATTAACGCAACAAAAGGTTTAGTCCAGACTTTTAGTAAAAGAAAGAGAGTGCTTGAAAAAAATATGGTTGACATAGATAAATTGATATAGACAGAAAGCTCAGTTTATACATATTTATCTGAAGTCTGCTTTTCAAGGGGATTAAATATGTTTTTAGTCGAAACTTAAGATACAAATTTTTATCGCTGATTTCTTTAATAAAAAATGTCTGCCTAGGCAGACATTTGTGAGGTCTTCTGTCACTTTAATGGGCTACAATCATGTGTTTATCATGATGCTTTTATTTTTGATGAATAAGAGTAATAAAACAAGTAGTTTTATATCATAAATCAGACATAATCAATGGAATTATATCTTTATATCTAAATTTTGTTTTCCCAAAAGTAATGATTCATGGTTTAAATTTTAATAGGAAACACCAAATATATGCGATTTTAAAAATACATCTGTGGTAGTTGGGTTAGCAAGGTTAGCTCCCTATAAAAGATATATAAATACTAGTATTTTGCATAGCAGAGAAAAAGGAATCTTTCTAGTTTTATCTCAGACATGATTTACATACTTAAGTCTAATGGAACATGAAATATACCATGTTTTTTCAACTATAAAAGTAGAGGTGGTCAGGTTAACAACCCCAGAAATTCCCAGTTCTGGGGTTTTACTTTTTGACAAAAAAAGGGCGCAATATTTTGCACCCTCAGAGGTGGTAGAAACTAAGTTCTAACTCCCAGTTCGCCC
>NZ_CAWUDL010000206.1:0-889 GCF_963920945.1 Anabaena sp. CCY 9402-a | reverse complement strand
AATAGAGAAAATCATCAATTTGGGAGGAGGAATACTAAGTGTAGACGATACAGTAGTAGAAAAGATTTACAGTGACCCTAAAAATGCGGAATTAATCAGTTATTTTTGGTCAGGGAAAGCCCATAAAACTATCATTGGCTTAAATTTAATCACTTTATATTACAGTGATATTAATGGTAGTTCAGTACCAATTAATTACAGAATATATGACAAAAAGGAGGGAAAAACAAAAAACGATTATTTTAGAGAAATGGTGAGTGAAATAATCAGATGGGGAGTCAAGCCAAGAATTGTAACAGGAGATAGTTGGTATTCAGGAGGAGAAAATTTAAAATTTCTAAAAAACCAGAAACTGGGTTTTCTCTTCGGAGTTGAAAAAAATAGAACTGTTTCAAATGAGCCACATAAGTATTGTCAGGTAAGCACTTTGGTGATTCCAGAATCAGGATTAAGAACTCATTTGAAAGAATTTGGATTTATAAAGTTGTTTAGGAAAGACTTTAAAAAAGAAGACTCTAGACACTATATTTTATATCTGCCCGATGAGGAAAAAATTCAAGAGATAACCAGAAGTGAATTTATCACAATTCATGATACCCATTGGGGCATTGAAACCTTTCACAGAGCCATCAAACAAGTATGTGGAATTTGTCGATTCATGGTTAGAGATACCTATGCAATCAAGACTCACATATTTTGTTCACTTCAAGCATTTATTAAATTGGAGTTTATGCGCTCTGAAAAGATAATTAACAATTGGTATGAGGTACAGAGGAATCTGTTTACTTGTGTGATCCGTGAGCATATTTTTGCAAATCTTAGTGCTGGTGTTATTATCTAGCATCCCTAGGTTCTATAGATGATGTTTTTTGTCAATGCGTAAGTCCTA
>NZ_CAWUDL010000205.1:0-895 GCF_963920945.1 Anabaena sp. CCY 9402-a | reverse complement strand
GCTGGGGGGGCTTTTGTACCTCTTGACCCAGCTTATCCACGCGATCGCCTACAATACTTACTTGAAGATTCTCAAGTGCCTGTATTACTTACCCAGTCGCACTTACTTGACATTCTACCAGAGCATCAGCAGGTGATTTGTCTGGATACAGATTGGCAGGCGATTTCCCAACAGAGTCAAGCCAATCCCGTTTCCCCAGTCCAATCTACTAATTTAGCTTATATAATTTATACCTCTGGTTCAACTGGCAAACCCAAGGGGACAATGATAATTCACCAAGGGGTGGTGAATTATCTCAGTTGGTGTACTGAAGCTTATGCTGTAGCCGATGGCTATGGCGCACCTGTACAGTCTTCTTTTGCTTTTGATGCGACTATTACTAGCTTGTTTTCACCTTTAATGGTGGGTAGGCAAGTGGTGCTGTTACCAGAGAAGCAGGAGATTGAGGCTTTATGTAGCGTTTTGCGGTCTAAAAGTCAGTTTAGTTTAGTGAAACTGACACCTGCTCATTTGGAACTGCTCAATCAAATTATTCCCCCAGCAGAAGCCGCCGGACAAACCAACGCTTTTGTTATCGGTGGTGAAGCCCTCTTAGGCAAAACTCTGCAATTCTGGCGAGAAAACGCCCCAGAAACTCGACTAATTAATGAATATGGCCCGACAGAAACTGTTGTGGGTTGTTGCATCTATGAAGTGACAGATGACACTTCGTTAACAGAGGGTATTTTAATTGGTCGCCCCATTGCTAATACCCAACTTTATATTTTGGATGAATATCTGCAACCAGTCCCCATTGGTGTCAGAGGTGAACTCTATATTGGTGGTGCTGGTGTGGCGCGGGGCTATTTGCATCGTCCTGAGTTGACAAAAGAGAAATTCATTTCCCACCCCTTCA
>NZ_CAWUDL010000204.1:0-911 GCF_963920945.1 Anabaena sp. CCY 9402-a | reverse complement strand
TTCTTGGCAACAATGCCTACTTTACATCACTTTGAGCCTTAACTGAACCGTATTGAGTTATAACGGAGTGGTGAGTGCTGAGTCTTGAGTTATAAGTCTTGAGTTGTGGTGTTATCTGTTGTCTATCCTTACCTGGAGTAACTAGATGATTAGTTAAACATCTTATTGTTACAGCACGTTAGGATAATTGATTAGGTGTGGCTAAATAAATAGAAATTTACTTATGAGTCAACTAGAAAAAGCTCAAGTTGAGTATGAAAGTTTTACTCAAGATTTTGAGAGTGTAATTATTAGTACAGTAAATGACCAGGGTCTTCCTAATGGAAGCTATACACCCTTTGTCATGGATGATGCGAAGAATATATATATATATGTAAGTGGATTATCAACTCACACTCAAAATATTTATGCTAATCCTCATGTGTGTGTTTTATTTATTGAGGATGAGACAAAGACTAATCAAATTTTTGCTCGTCGTCGGTTGAGTTTTGATTGTACAGCTACTCTGATTGAGCGAGAATCTGATACATGGAATCAAGTAGTTGACCAATTTCAGCAACGTTTTGGTGAGATTATCGAAGTTTTGCGCGGCTTGGCTGACTTTCGCATTTTCCGCCTGACTCCTACTGAGGGAAGATTTGTGATTGGGTTTGGGGCAGCATACCATATCAGTGGCGATCGCCTAAATCAACTCACCCAAATCACTGGCGACAAAGCATAAAAGTGCTGAGTAATGAGTAATGAGTAATGAGTAATGAGTAATGAGTAATGAGTAATGAGTAATGGGTAATGAGTAATGGGTAAAAAGTTAATTCCGCACTTGAAGTATCCTTAACTTCAATCCACTAGATTTATCTATTAGACCTATCTTTAAAATAAATTTTATAGGAAAATAAACAGAGAAGATAAAA
>NZ_CAWUDL010000203.1:0-916 GCF_963920945.1 Anabaena sp. CCY 9402-a | reverse complement strand
TAAAGGTGGGAGCAGCCGCAGTTCCCGTGTTGCGGTAGAACAGGGTATTGCCATCACGATTCCCCACAAAAGCATCTAAGTCCCCATCATTATCAATATCGGCAAAGGTGGGGGCAGCAGAAAGCCCCACATCCGTCAGTCCGAAGGAGTTGGTGGCTTCTGGGGTAAAGGTGGGAGCAGCCGCAGTTCCCGTGTTGCGGTAGAACAGGGTATTGCCATCACGATTCCCCACAAAAGCATCCAAGTCCCCATCATTATCAATATCGGCAAAGGTGGGGGCAGCATAAAGCCCCACATCCGTCAGTCCGAAGGGGTTGGTAATTGGGGTGATAAAATTCGGATCACCTGTGGGAGTGTTAACGGGAGTCACAGAGAAAGTCTGAGTTTGTCCGCTTAAGGTATCTGTTCCATCAGTGACACCGTAGGAAAGATTAACTACACCATTAAAGTCAGCAGTTGGGGTAAAGGTATAAGTTCCATCACCGTTGTCAACTAAAGTGCCGTTATCAGCAGTCAAGTTAGCAACAGACAGGGTATCACCAGCATCCACATCACTGAAACCTGCTAACAAGTCAGCAGCATTAATGATAATGGCTGTATCTTCAGCAGTGTTGCCTAAAGTGGCTGTGGGTGAACCTGTGGGAGCATTGTTAACTGGAGTAGTAGGGACATTCTCGAAGAACAGGATATTGCCATAAAAATTCCCCACAAAAGCATCCAAGTCCCCATCCCCATCAATATCGGCAAAGGTGGGGGCAGCATTATACCCCACATTCGTCAGTCCGAAGTTGTTGGCTTCTTGGGTAAACACGGGTTCAGTCGCACTTGGCGTGTTGCGGAAGAACAAGGTATTGCCATCTCTATTCCCCACAAAAGCATCCAAGTCCCCATCCCCATCAATATCGGCAAAGGTGGG
>NZ_CAWUDL010000202.1:0-969 GCF_963920945.1 Anabaena sp. CCY 9402-a | reverse complement strand
TAACCTGAGTTCGGGTTAAACATATGAAGGTAAAAGCCACTCAAGTTGAAGGCTAGGCTTCTTAGGCTGATGACAATAAGCGATTAAACCGCACAGAACATTAACGCAAAAATTGACAGGGCTGCGATGACGAGAGTGTTCAATCTGAGAAATGTTTTTGAGTTGGTCGTTAATGGTCTCAATGATGGAGCGTTTACGGGACAAAAGCTTGTCATGAAGACGCATCAACTTATTTTTCATGTTGCGACGGGGTTTAGCAAAAAATTCAATTCCGAAGTCTTGTAAAAGTTGAGCAGCGAGTTTTTGGGAGACATAGCCTCTATCAGCAAAGATTTTCCCAAATAGATTGCTGAGTAAATCAGGTACTGGTTGACGGTCATCAACGTTACCAGGAGTGATAGTCACATTTAAGAGTTGACCAAACTCATTAACCACAAGATGCAGCTTGAAACCAAAAAACCAATCGACAGAAGTCTTACCACGGGCGGCTAAACCTTCAAACACCTTATGCCTAGAAATGCGACGATTATGGCAGACTTTCACACTAGTGGAATCGATAAAACCGATACCCGTACAATTTCCAAAACAATGCTTGAGATACACGCACAAAGGTATCAACGTTGATGGTATCCATTCAATAAATCGTTGATAACTTGGTAATCCCGGAAACGCCGAATGCCAATGCTGTTTCACATGATCTAAATAAAAATGCTTGAAATTGCGGTAGTGATTTTGATGGAACGCAATGAGAATCGTCATGATTTCGCTTAAACATAGGCTTTTTGTCCGAATACGTTTGATTCCTTCATGATTTAATAACTGTTTGTGCCATTTTGCTTCAAATGCTTGACAGAAATCATCTACGTGGCAAAACAAAACATCTAAACTAAACATAGGACAGGTTGCTGGATTTAACGCTATTTTCAGCTTACTACCTGTCCTTTTCCTTATCCCGAACTCAGGTTAAGT
>NZ_CAWUDL010000201.1:0-986 GCF_963920945.1 Anabaena sp. CCY 9402-a | reverse complement strand
GCCATCCAAGCGCGGATACCCTCATTCAGCAAAATGTTCTTGGTATAGAAGGTTTCAAATTCTGGGTCTTCGGCAGCGCGTAATTCTTGCGATACGAAGTCATAAGCCCGGAGGTTGAGGGCTAAACCCACAATCCCGACAGATGCCATCCATAAACCAGTCACTGGCACAAACAACATGAAGAAGTGCAACCAGCGTTTGTTGGAGAATGCAATCCCGAAAATCTGTGACCAGAAACGGTTTGCTGTCACCATTGAGTAGGTTTCTTCGGCTTGGGTGGGGTTGAAGCCAGGGAAGGTGTTTGAGCCTTCACCATCTTCAAATAGGGTGTTCTCTACGGTTGCACCGTGGATGGCACACAATAATGCTCCACCTAATATCCCTGCTACTCCCATCATGTGGAAGGGGTTGAGTGTCCAGTTATGGAAACCTTGGAGGAATAATAAGAAGCGGAAGATGGCAGCTACACCAAAGCTGGGTGCGAAGAACCAGGATGATTGTCCCAAGGGGTACATCAAGAAGACGCTGACGAATACCGCGATGGGGCCGGAGAATGCTAGGGCGTTGTAAGGACGGATGCCTACTAGACGCGCAATCTCAAATTGACGCAGCATGAAGCCAATTAAGCCAAATGCTCCGTGTAGGGCTACGAAAGGCCACAATCCACCTAGTTGAATCCAACGGGTGAAGTCGCCTTGCGCTTCTGGTCCCCACAACAACAACAGGGAGTGTCCCATGCTGTCGGCGGGGGTAGATACTGCTACTGTCAGGAAGTTTGCCCCTTCTAGGTATGATGAGGCTAGTCCGTGGGTGTACCAGGATGTGACGAAGGTTGTGCCGGTCAGCCAACCGCCTAGTGCGAGGAAGGCGCAGGGGAATAATAATACTCCTGACCAGCCTACGAATACGAAGCGATCGCGCTTTAACCAGTCGTCTAGTACGTCAAACCACCCTCTACTGGGGGCGCGTCCTACTGCGATGGTCAT
>NZ_CAWUDL010000200.1:0-1041 GCF_963920945.1 Anabaena sp. CCY 9402-a | reverse complement strand
TAAGTAATTAAACAAAATTAATTACACAAATGATTATACAATTGAATACAAGATACATTTAGATAATGATTAAGATATAAATGGTTTTTTTAAGAGAAATTAATCCGCTTTCTTTGAAACTCTTAGAGCGCATATATCGCCAAAGTCGATATCATCAAGTGCGCCAAAGAGCGCATTTCTTAATCTTAGCCTGTCAGGGAATAGAGGTAGAAGAATTAATGAAGATATTTAATGTTAGTTACAAAACAATATATAACTGGATAAATCGTTGGGACTCAGAGGGAATGCTAGGACTGTATAATAAACCGGGAAGAGGTAGAAAACGAATATTTAAGCCAGAACAAGAAGCAGAAATTAGAGAGTGGGCGAAACTTGAACCAAGACAATTAAAAAAGACGCTACAAAAAATCAAATCAGAATGGGATATTGAAGTTAGCACTGAAACTGTTAAAAGAATATTGAGAAATTTTCATATGAGTTGGCATAGAATGCGACGAGACGTTGCAGGAGAGCCAGACCCCATAGAATACAAGGAAAAAGCAGCACAGTTAACAGAGTTTAAACGATTAGAAGATGAAGGTAAAATTAACTTATATTACTTAGATGAAACTGGATTTTGTCTCATTCCTTCTGTTCCTTATGGATGGCAAGATGTCGGAGAATACTTAACTATTAATAGTCGTCGTAGTTCGCGCTTAAATGTTTTAGGAATCATGAATCGAAATAATCACTTAGAAACTTATATTTCAACTCAAAGTATTAATTCAGATGTAATTATTGCTTGCATTGATACTTTCTTTTCTCAGGTAGATAAACCAACTGTGATTGTTGTTGATCAATCCTCTATTCATACCAGTAATATTATTCTTGATAAAATTGAAGAATGGTCAGAACGTGGTATTACCATCTTTCAATTACCCTCCTATTCACCTGAGTTGAATTTAATTGAAATTTTGTGGCGGTTTATTAAGTACCAATGGATTGAAATTGATGCTTATAGAAATTGGCAAACTTTTGTAGCATCTATAGAAAAGATTCTTC
>NZ_CAWUDL010000199.1:0-1074 GCF_963920945.1 Anabaena sp. CCY 9402-a | reverse complement strand
GGTTCTTCCGGTAGTTTTATGGTGATTATTAAAATCAACTGAATTATAAGGACTATAATTTAAAGACAATAATGCCTACAATATAGATTTGATAAGTATTTAAGAGATATTAAGCATTAGATAAAAACATCAAAGTTATAAAAGTTATAATTTATATTATAAAATTGTCAGATTTCAGGTATTTACGATGAAGTTTCCTGTAGAGCAAATCTTGAATCTTCCCGATATGAAAGTATTAGATTTTCAAGAACTTGTTGGGGAAGAAATAATTATAACGATAGAAAAAAGCGTGAATTATTCGACTTGTCCTGATTGCGGAAAAATTAGCCACAGTATACATCAAAATCATTGGCGGATGATTCATGATTTACCTTGGAATAAAAAATCGGTGCTATTAAAAATAAATCGTCGCCAATTTAAATGTCACAAGTGTAAAAAAGTCTTTAGTGAAAAACTGGATTTTGTAGATAAAAGTAAAGGATATACAAAAAGATTAGCGACGGATATAGTCCAACAAGTATTAAATAGTAATATCCGTAGTGTTGCCGAAAAAAACGGCTTAAGTGATGAAGAAGTAGAATCAATGTTAAAAAAGCAAGTGTCGCAAATATTAAATATTAACTTAAGTCAGGTTAAAAAGTTAGGTATAGATGAAATATCTTTAGTTAAAGGACAAGGAAACTACTTAGCAGTATTAGTAGATTTAGATACTCATAAACCAATTGAGATAGTGCAATCAAGACGCATAGAAGATATCCGTGAAATACTTGTCAGTTGGGGGTCTGAGGTACTTAATAAAATTGAAGAAGTGAGCATTGATCTCTGGTCACCTTATAAAAATTTAGTAGAAGAGTTAATGCCAAATGCTCATGTAACTGCTGATAGATTTCATGTGATGAAACAGGTAAATGATGAATTAGATACCATGCGAAAAACTGAGAAAAAAGCAGCTATGTCGCTAGACAATCAATCAGAAAAAAAGCGCATATTAGAGGCATTAAACAAAAGCAAATATAGCTTACTTAAAAATGAAGAGTCTCTCAATGAAAAGCAAAAAGAAAAATTAAAATCTGT
>NZ_CAWUDL010000198.1:0-1086 GCF_963920945.1 Anabaena sp. CCY 9402-a | reverse complement strand
TAAGTAATCAAACAAAATTAATTACACAAATTAATATACAATATAATTTAGGATTTACTTAGATAATAATTAGGTTTTAAATGATTTTTTTGAGAGAAATTAATCTGCTCTCCTTGAAACTACTGGAGCGCATATATCGCCAAAGTCGATATCATCAGGTGCGCCAAAGAGCGCATTTCTTAATTTTAGCTGGACAGGGAATAAAATTAGAAGAATTAATCAAAATATTTAATGTTAGTTATAAGACAATATATAACTGGATAAATCGTTGGGAATTAGAGGGAATGGTAGGACTGTATAATAAACCAGGAAGAGGGAGGAAACGAATATTTAAGCCAGAACAAGAAGCAGAAATTAGAGAGTGGGCGAAACAAGAACCAAGACAATTAAAAAAGACGCTACAAAAAATTAAATCAGAATGGGATATTGAAGTTAGCAGTGAAACCGTTAAAAGAATATTGAAAAATTTTTATATGAGTTGGCATAGAATGCGACGAGATGTTGGAGGAAAGCCAGACCCTATAGAATACAAGGAAAAGTCAGAACAGTTAACTGAGTTTAAACGATTAGAAAACGAAGGAAAACTTAATTTATATTACTTGGATGAAACCGGATTTTGTCTCATTCCTTCTGTTCCTTATGGATGGCAAGATATTGGAGAGTATTTAACTATTTCTAGTCGCCATAGTTTGCGCTTAAATGTTTTAGGAATCATGAATCGCAATAATCACCTTGAAACTTATATTTCATCTCAAAGTATTAATTCGGATGTAATTATTGCTTGCATTGATACTTTCTTTCCTAAGGTAGATAAACCGACTGTGATTGTTGTTGATCAATCCTCTATTCATACCAGTGGTATTATTCTTGATAAACTTGAAGAATGGTCAGAACGCGGTATTACCATCTTTCAATTACCCTCCTATTCACCTGAGTTAAATTTGATTGAAATTTTGTGGCGGTTTATTAAGTATCAATGGATTGAAATTGATGCTTACAAAAATTGGCAGACTTTTGTAGCATCTGTGGAAAAAATTCTCCGAGAATTTGGTAAAAACTATGTAATTAATTTTGTTTAGCTACTTA
>NZ_CAWUDL010000197.1:0-1173 GCF_963920945.1 Anabaena sp. CCY 9402-a | reverse complement strand
GGGAGCATCCACTTTTGGCGGAAATACTCAAATAGCAAGTAAACCATTAAGATAAGCGCAACGAACAGAAAGAATGTGGTTGACACTCTCAACATTCCACTGTGCGCCAGAAATTTTTATCCTAGCTCCAATCTGTTTAATAGCAGACTCGACCGCACCCGAACCAATAGAACAAAGTTGTTCAGCCTGGTAATAGCCGTAATTGATAATACGAAAGCGATGTTTTTCAAGGTAAGCAATGAAGTTTTTCGCCTGTTTACCTCGGCAATGAACAAATAAAGCCTGAGTATTATCTACCTGACCTTGCCATAACAGAGTTTCAGCAGCTTTGAGCCGCTTTAAAGAACCACCAATTTTGTAAAGATTTTCTTTAAGGTGATACCAATCCAATATTTCCCAACGCTCAAAATGTTCTTTTTTACCAAACTCTTCGACTAAATTCCACACACCATCATGACCATCCCCTAAACAAACAAGTGGGTTAACGAGACCTTGACTATTAACATAATCAATTAATGACTGGTTGTCGTTAAAAAATGCACCATAGTAAATCCCTTGGAGACGAACGGTTTTATAGTCTCGCCAGTGACAACCTAGTTGTGGTTTTCCCCGTAGTCGAACTTTCCCCCCATCCACACTCACTTCTGACACGGCTTGTTTTGCTAGTGGTAGTTGAACATCTTGTTCGAGAACTAGTTTTTGTTGCGTTGAGTGACCGACTTTGATTCCTGTCAGTGCCTGAATCTCAAATTCCGCATTTTGATATGATTCATTGGCTGATAGCCTTAAACAACATTTTTGAAGTAATGGGCTTAATCGGCTTCTTGGCTTCAAGCCTAGTCTGTGTAACTGTTTGGCTTTTAATTTTAGTTCTCCCACTAGGCTTTTTATCTTCCTCGTTTTACCTACTTTTGTCCCAGTTTTTTGTTCAATAAAAAAAGGGCTATTTCTGGGCTGACTAGCTCTAATATTTGGCTTCTAACTGTTTTTTCTATACCTTCAAGGTCTGTCATCTGACTTTTGTCTGCTTCTTCATACAGCAGTATTGACAATTCTTGTAAGCAGGCTTTGATTCTTTCTTGTTTATCTTGGTTCATGCTTGCTGATACCCACTGTTTTCTCTGTTGTTATATTCTCCCAAAACTTGTATATCTTCCAAAAGTGGATGCTCCC
>NZ_CAWUDL010000196.1:0-1217 GCF_963920945.1 Anabaena sp. CCY 9402-a | reverse complement strand
TTGAAATCTCTCTTAATTTTTATTAGTAAATAAGATGCGTTTTCCCTACCCCTAATGCCATCCTAAATGTTTTAGCTGGCGCGCCCATTTCTGCTGAAAATATTGCTGCGTACTCTGCTTCAAATTCTGTCCAAGGTATCATGTTCGCCATGATTACCCAACGGTTATCTGAGGCTAGTTTTCCCCCAAAGGGTAGTTCAAAGTCTTCTGCTACTGTTTCTTGCTTTTGCGCTTTTCGATACATACCAACGCAACTTGCTACAAGGGTTTTTACCTATTTTATCCTTTTTCCTTGCACTTTATTCTCTTTTATCCCCCCAAATCTCTTGATTTATCTAGGTTTTTTGTTTATTCTGCAAGCCCTAATTACAGTTTTTTAAATAGTTAAACAGAGTTAATTGGTTATATTCTGCTCCAACCAAGCCACTAAGTCAGACACATTGACAAAATCTAAAAATGCTTCTCCCAATACTTCCAACTGTTCAGTAGATAAGACTTGAATGCGCTCAATTATTGATGAATCTATTTCTCCAAATCGCCGATTTAACTGACGATTCAAAAAACGCAAAGCTTCTTTTTGCTCTCCTTTTTTCTCTCCCTTCTGCAAAATATCCTGATAAATCACTGATTCTTGCATAATATCCTCGCTCAATAATTGACGAATCAAATCTTTGTCAAACTTCAAGCCTGCTAAAATCTCTGTGTAAGCAGCAGTATTTCTTCTTGTCTCGATATCTGGAATTTTAGCAATTTCTTGAGCAATCTGCGATAACAAGACTTGGGCTGAATCTGTCCGGGTTAAGGGTGCTAAAGGTAATAATGCTAAATTACCCAGAAATAGTCCTGGATCTTGTTCCCACATTCGTATGATTCGATAACGGTGGGTTGTGACTTCACTGACATATTCTGTGGTAAAAGCAATTTCGTCCCTTGTTTCTTGCAAGAAAATTACGACTTGTGTAACGGGAACTTGATATTTCCGGGTTAATCTGACGTAATAATCTAGCATCCGCAAAGCAATCGGTGTTTGGGATTTAATTGTGGTTTGAAATTCTAGGTGTAAAATCCGATTTTCCGTTTGCAGAAAGGTCACGGAATCAGCGCGTATCGGTTCAATACTCAATTCGGTTTTTAAGATTTCAATTTGTTGTGGTTCTTGAGTTAATAAGTAATCAAACAAAATTAATTACACAAATTAATATACAATATAATTTAGG
>NZ_CAWUDL010000195.1:0-1220 GCF_963920945.1 Anabaena sp. CCY 9402-a | reverse complement strand
GATGCCCCCACAGTAGCAAATGCGATCGCAAACCAAACCACTCTAGAAGATGGCTTCTTCAGCTTTACCGTTCCCGCCAACACCTTTGCCGATGTTGATGCAGGTGACAGCTTAACTTACACTGCCAGCCTCGCTAACGGCAACCCCTTACCTACCTGGTTAAGCTTCGACTCCAATACCCAAACCTTTAGCGGCACACCCGACGACCCAGATAACGGCACAATTAGCATTAAAGTTACCGCCACTGACACCAGCAACGCTAGTGTTGACGATACCTTTAACCTCACCGTAACACCCGTCAACGATGCACCTGTAGCTGGTGATGATTCTTTTAGTGCCAATCAAAATACCCCGTTGACACTGCTATCTGGCGACTTGTTAGCTAACGATGTTGATGTAGACGGCGGTGCTTTGAGTATTACATCTGTCAGTAACAGTGTTAACGGTAGTGTAACTATTAATAACAGTGGCAATGTAATCTTTACTCCCAATACCGGATTTAGTGGCAATGGCAGCTTTAAATATACCGTCAGCGATGGCAATGGTGGCACTGACTTAGGGATGGTAACGGTAGCAGTAGGAATTGACCTTAATGGTACAAACCAAGACGACACTATTAACGGTACATCTGGTAATGACATTATTAATGGACTCAACGGTGACGATATTATCTTTGGCTTGGCTGGTAACGATAACCTCATCGGTGGTAATAGTAACGACACCCTTTATGGTGGTACTGGCAACGACCAACTTCTAGGCGGTAACGGTGAAGACACACTTTATGGCGGTACTGGCAACGACCGTCTGGAAGGTGATAACGGTGAAGATAACCTTTATGGCGATGACGGTAATGACACCCTTTTAGGTGGTAACGGTAAAGATTTCCTTGTTGGCGGTGCGGGTAATGATTTCCTCAACGGTGGCAAAGCCGATGATATCCTGACTGGCGGTACTGGTAGCGATATCTTTGTTTTAGAGAAAGCCGCAGGTCGAGATACAATCACCGACTTTAGTTTAGGTCAAGGCGATAAAATCGGCTTGTCTGGTTTGAGCTTTAGTCAGTTGTCTTTCGCTGGTGATGAGATTCGTTTAGGTAATCAAACTTTAGGCATCCTGACTGGATTTGATACCACGACGCTGACGCAGAACAACTTTATCTCTGTTTAAGAGTATTGGGTGGGCGAATGTTTGCCCACTCGACAACTTTTTTAGGTGCATTG
>NZ_CAWUDL010000194.1:0-1252 GCF_963920945.1 Anabaena sp. CCY 9402-a | reverse complement strand
AAAGAAGTGAAAAAAGATGTGGTTGTGAAAAAGTGACAAAAAAATCCACAAAAAAGCCGTAAGAGCCGGGTAGAAAGATTCATAACTAAAAAAGTCAGGGCAATAGAAGTTAAAGAAGTATGAGGCAGTTTAGCCATGACTCTGCCCAAGCTAAATCTTCGTTTACCTTGTCCAAATTTACCTTCAATACAATTACGAATTAGCTCATCGTCTCGTGCTTGTTTCTTTTTTTCAGGACTGACATTTTTGGGTGGTCTCCCTAGTGGTGGCCCACTAATTCTAATTCCTCTTTCTTGACACCAAGCTCGGTTTTCTCTAGTGCGATAAATTTTATCAACATGAACTGATTGAGGATAATATCCAGTGTAGTTTTTGTAGGCTTCTACTTGTGATTTTAAGTCCCCTGATTCGTTGAAGTTATCCCAACTAATACGGTCTAAAAATACATAGCCGTCATAGCAACTAGCTGAAAACTTTGCCCCAAACTCTACTCTTTTCCCAGCTTTACCTCTGATAATCGGACGAATGTGTGGTTGATTTAAACTGACAATACGGTCTTCTATACTAATTTTTTTATTTTCATATAGCCATAGCTGTTGACGATAAATTTCTGCTACTACCAATAACTTCTTGTATTGCCTATTACTCAGGTTTAATAGTGATGCACCTAACTCCATTAGCTGCTGAATGTGAACTAAATTCCTTTTGATATATTGCAGTTGCCTTTTAATGGCTTTTCTTCTTTCTTTAATGGTCGGCTTTCTTTTTTTAGCTACTGATAAGTAATTCTTTCTAGCTATATTTCTGTAGGTTCTCGGTTTTTGGATAGTTTTTAACAAGCGGGAGTTATATAAAATATCTATAGTTGTTTCTGTATGCTTTCTGGCTTGGTTTAATAATCCTAAATCTGTGGGATAACTGATATCTGCTGGCGCACAACTCGCATCTAATATTAATTCCCCCCGATTTGTCGATTCATTTTTTAAATTCTCGGTTTCTGACTTTTTTTCTTTTACTTCTTCCTCTTTCTTTTCTAATCCCTGTTTGACCATTTCTCGATTCACTTTGTTGACTAAGTTTATATCTATTCTTTCTCTAAAGTGAACTAACATTGACGCATCAAATGGGGCATTATTGCTATAGCAAGACATTCCTATAAAGTATTGCAGATAAGGATTCTCCCTAATTTGCTCTACTGTTTCTCTATCACTTATTCCTAGTTTTTCTTTAATTATTAATGCCCCTAATGCCA
>NZ_CAWUDL010000193.1:0-1284 GCF_963920945.1 Anabaena sp. CCY 9402-a | reverse complement strand
CATCACCTGGCGTTGCCAGATAAAGATGATGATGCTGATTCCCTGGCGTTAGCCTGTTACTACTTCGATTACCACGCTGATCAGCGTCGGTTTGTGCAAGTCCGTGACCTGACGATAGTCAGAATCAGGGAACTGGTGCTGAGACTCGCACACCTCAATCGTGTACAAAGTCCGATAATTAACCGCATCCGGCAAGATTTAGCTTGGCAGTTCCCAGAGGTTGCCTTGGTGAAATCAAAACGCCTAGATTCCGGTGAAGTGCCGCTATTGTGGGGATGGTTGGCCCAAGAGCGTAAGAGCAAGCGATACGACCTGATTTACCAAACGACCGTAGGGCTTGGCATTAGTGACACAGTTCGTTATCATGCGGCCAGGCTTTGTAACCTCCAGCGTGAGGAATCCGCAATTGAGCATGAATCACACCAATTGCTTGCTGATGTTAGGTTTAAGCCATACCTGGAAGTTTTCCACAAATTCGGCTTTGGTCAAAGACTAATTGCGATCGTAATTTCCCAGATTTACCCACTATCAGGATTTCTTGGTGAAGACGGTAAGCCGGAAGTGAAGATACGCCAGGGGCGAAACTCTAAAAAACCCACCAAACGCCATTTATCACTGAGGCGATTTCAGAAAGCTTTGGGTGTAGCTCCCAGTTTGGAGGCATCCGGGGACATTCGCAAAGCCAAAGTAGTTGGCGGTTCTGATTTATGTAGAAAATCTCTATGGCAGTGGGTTTTTACTCGGATTGAACCCAAGCGATCGCGATTAAAAAATGAAATTGGTAAAAGTTTGGGGGAGAAGCTGGACACTGAAAAGGAAGCTGGCCGCCCGGTCAAGTTGGTGCGAATGAAAATTGCTGCGATTGCAGTGCGGTTATTGTTCCGTGAACTGGTAAAGGTGTTAGCCAATGACTAAACAAAACCTAAAACGTGGTTATTATTACTGCTATGCTTGCGGAGTCAAAACACTGCATGACTGGCATTCTGGGATTACAAATCAAGAGTTTGAAACTTGGCCGAACAATGCACCAATTCCTGATGATGTTTTTATGTGCTGTCGATGTGCTTCTGGTTTAACTGATGAGGAATGGGAACAGGCAAACTTAGACAATAGTTATTAAGGTGGTGGCGACACAGCTGGAACTTTTTGCAACTGCCGCAACCGGAATCGGTAAGAACGCTGGGGTTACAGCTGCCTTCCCCTCAAGTTACTTTCTTTAACCAGAAAATCACGCGCTTTCTATTATTGCAGGCACGCCACCAATAATATTTTACTAGAGTGAAG
>NZ_CAWUDL010000192.1:0-1293 GCF_963920945.1 Anabaena sp. CCY 9402-a | reverse complement strand
GATGGCAATACCCTGTTCTACCGCAACACGGGAACTGCGGCTGCTCCCACCTTTATCCCAGAAGCCACCAACCCCTTCGGACTGACGGATGTGGGGCTTTATGCTAAACCCACCTTAGCCGATATTGATAATGATGGGGACTTAGATGCTTTTGTGGGGAATGGTGTTGGCAATACCCTGTTCTACCGCAACACGGGAACTGCGGCTGCTCCCACCTTTACCCAGGAAGCCACCAACTCCTTCGGACTGACGGATGTGGGGCTTTTGGCTGTCCCCACCTTTGCCGATATTGATGGGGATGGGGACTTAGATGCTTTTGTGGGGAATAATTACGGCAATACCCTGTTCTACCGCAACACGGGAACTGCGGCTGCACCCACCTTTACCCCAGAAGCCACCAACCCCTTCGGACTAACGAATGTGGGGTCTTATGCTGCCCCCACCTTTGCCGATATTGATGGGGATGGGGACTTGGATGCTTTTGTGGGGAATTTTTATGGCAATATCCTGTTCTTCGAGAATGTCCCTACTACTCCAGTTAACAATGCTCCCACAGGTTCACCCACAGCCACTTTAGGCAACACTGCTGAAGATACAGCCATTATCATTAATGCTGCTGACTTGTTAGCAGGTTTCAGTGATGTAGAAGGTGATACCTTATCCGTATTTGGTCTGACTGCTGATAACGGCACTTTAGTTGATAACGGTGATGGAACTTATACCTTCACTCCCACTGCTGACTTTAATGGTACTGTCACCCTTGACTACGGCGTTAGCGATGGTACAGATACCTTAACTGGACAAACTCAGACGTTCTCTGTAACCCCAGTTAATGATGCTCCTGTAGGTAGTCCCAAATTTATCGCTCCAATTACCAACCCCTTCGGACTAACGGATGTGGGGAGTCTTGCTAAACCCACCTTAGCCGATATTGATAATGATGGGGACTTGGATGCTTTTGTGGGGAATCGTGATGGCAATACCCTGTTCTACCGCAACACGGGAACTGCGGCTGCACCTACCTTTACCCTAGAAGCCACCAACCCCTTCGGACTGACGGATGTGGGGTATTTTGCTGCCCCCACCTTTGCCGATATTGATGGGGATGGGGACTTGGATGCTTTTGTGGGGAATAATCTTGGCAATACCCTGTTCTACCGCAACACGGGAACTGCGGCTGCACCCACCTTTACCCCAGAAGCCACCAACCCCTTCGGACTGACGGATGTGGGGAATTATGCTAAACCCACCTTAGCCGATATTGATAATGATGGGGACTTGGATGCTTTTGTG
>NZ_CAWUDL010000191.1:0-1303 GCF_963920945.1 Anabaena sp. CCY 9402-a | reverse complement strand
GCCGGCTAATACTCAGAGTGATATCAAAAACTTTCAGTGTACTAAAATTCTTAGTTTATATTTTTTTGATAAAGAAGATAAAGAATAAATATTTAAGGGTACAAAAATCCGTAGATTACTGAGAAGATTCTATTTATAGATTTGTTCCCTTTTATTTCTTCTTGACTCGTCTAGGTTCGCTGCATTCATATTTGCGGAGAACTTTGAATGACCTTAATTGATGATCTATTGCAAGCTTTAAAGTCAACATTACCCGATAATAATGTCAACCTCATAGTTGCTTATCCGGGTTCTGGTGGTGATGGACCTAGCTACGTGGATATCACGATCACCAACGGTAATTTCCTGAATGGACTCTACGACAGTTATTGCATTGACACAAATAAAACTATTGTTCCAGGACAAACCTACCAGGCTCAAGTCTATTCCAGTTATGATGATCCACTGCCAACAGGGATAATTGATAAACCCGAAAACTTAGATGAAGTTAACTGGCTAATTAACCAAAATTTCTTAGGTAAAGACTCTTTGGGTGGTTTCGGTGCTTATACCTCTGGTGATATACAAGTAGCCATCTGGACTTTACTTGAGAACACAGTTCCTCAAGGTATATTAGGTACAGTAGGTCCATACAATCAAAACAGAGCTAATGAGATTGTTCAGGCATCTCTTCAAAATGGTGCAGGCTTTGTACCTAGTATTAGCCAAGATGGCATACCTCAAGACATCGGAATAATTATTGTTCCTGTTAACGAAACAGGGGGTAACGTTGCACAAAGTACGATTAATATTCTCAAAACAGCCGCTTTGGGCGATTTTGTGTGGGAAGACCTCAATGCCAATGGTATTCAGGATGAAAATGAGAATGGCTTGCAAGGTGTTACTGTTACCCTGACAGGTGGTGGCAAAGATGGTGTAATTGGTACGGCAGATGACATTACAGTTACCACAACCACAGATGTTGACGGATCTTATCTGTTTCCACTTCTGTTGCCAGGTGTAGAGTACAAAGTTACCTTTACCAAGCCAACTGATTTTGTCTTTACCACTGCGAATCAAGGCGATGATACAACGGATTCCGATGCTGATCCACTCACGGGTATGACCCAGATCATCCAGCTGAATCCGCGTGAATTCAATCGCACCATTGATGCGGGCTTCTACAAAACAGCTTCATTAGGAGACTTCGTATTTAACGATGCCAACAACAACGGCATTCAAGATGCAGGAGAAGCAGGCGTAGGTGGAGTCACCGTTGAATTAATTCAAAACAACGTAGTCGTTGCCACTACCACTACTAACC
>NZ_CAWUDL010000190.1:0-1304 GCF_963920945.1 Anabaena sp. CCY 9402-a | reverse complement strand
TCGGCTTCTAAGTAAAAATAGAGCCGAACAAGTGGGATATTATCGGTTTTTGGAGAATGAGAATGTGACAGTAGGGGAATTAGTGCGAAGCCTATCAGACCACTGCGTATCTCAGGTAGAAGGAAAGCACATATTAGCCATCAGTGATACGAGCGAAATTAACTTGCAGTCTCATGTAGGCAGGTTGAAAACAAAGGGTGTAGGTGTAGTAGGAAACAACACAGATGTAGGATTTTATATTCATCCGACACTAGTATTAGATGCAGAGAATGGATTTCCCCAGGGGATAAGCACAGTAAAACTGTGGACAAGAGATATAAACCATCAAGATAAGCATCAGCGCAACTATCAGCTATTACCAATAGAAAAGAAAGAATCATATAAGTGGCTACGCTCTGCCGAAGAAACGCAAAAATGTTTAACTATTGGTAATGCCAAAATCGTGACTCACATCGCCGACCGCGAAAGCGATATGTATGAGGAATTCGCTACAGTCCCAAATCACGACAATCATGTGCTGGTCAGAGCGCGTATTGACCGTCGCCTAGAGGGAAAGAACTTATCACTTTATACATACTTAAACCAACAGCCGAGCGAGGGGACTTACATAGTAGATGTCCCAGCAGATGCACGCATTGGTAGAACCGCATTCTTAGGCATTATTAATTGTTCGCCGTGCAATGGTGAAAATCCAACGTCCAGATAAATTGAATGGACAAGATTATCCTCCTAGTGTGAGACTTTATGCAGTGGAAGCCGTGGAAGTCAACCCACCACCAGGTCAAGCACCGATTCATTGGCGATTGCTCACCACCCACCAAGTCATTTGTTTAGAACAAGCACTACGGGTGATTCGATGGTACACATGGCGATGGCGAATTGAACAACTTTTTGCCACCCTCAAAACTGCGGGATTAAATCTCGAAGCCACTCAGCTTGAGTCCATTGCTGCCATTCAACGACTGACTGTATTAGCTTTGTCCGTCGCTGTGCGAATTTTACAACTGATTGGTGGACGGGATAACCCTGATTTACCTGCTAGTATTGCTTTTTCGCATGAACAACAGCAATGCTTATCTACTCTTGCTCCTACTTTGGACGGCAAAACTCGACTGCAACAAAATCCCTATCCTCCTCAAACCCTTGCTTGGGATACTTGGATTATGCAAGGGCTTGGTGGTTGGTCTGGTTACAGATCCCAAAAACCTCCAGGTATTACTACTTTGGTTCGCGGACTTGAGCAGTTTGAGTCCACCTTTTTTGGTTGGAAACTCGCTCTGGGTCTACTTGTGTGTACACCGTAG
>NZ_CAWUDL010000189.1:0-1315 GCF_963920945.1 Anabaena sp. CCY 9402-a | reverse complement strand
CCCAGCGAGAAACTGTTTATTTTTTATTCCCCGTTTGACACGCTTCTCTTGACCTAAAAGATTGACTGCAATATGTCTGAGAATTGCAAAATTCTGTGGAGCATTATCTTTCCTAATCCGACAGTCATCTTCCTTCAAGGCGACATCCAATATCCAATGCAATGAATTTTCAATTCCCCAATGGCTGCGAATAGAATTACCAAACTGTTTAGCATTTGACTCAAGGCTACTGATAAAATAATGGGTTTCAACCGTTGTTTCACCATTTAATGAACGAACAGATTCTACCATTCCAACACTATTAAAGTTTGACCAAACTGAATCTGGGTTAAGCCGAGACTGAATTTGAGATAACATCACATATTGGCGGATTTCACGACGACCATGCCCTATTTCATCTGTTTTATATGTGCTATGTTCAATCCCCTCAAAACCTTTACTTATCCCTAAATGGAATAGTTTTTCAACCTCATCATAAAGATTTCCTTGATTCTTTTTTAATGTAATTACGTAATCTGCATTTTGCTGTGTAATTAGCTTCACAATTTCTTTTTGGCAACCCATTGCATCGATTGTCACAATACATCCAGATAAAGCTAATACTTTTAACAACTCTGGAATTGCTGTAATTTCATTCGATTTTTCATCTACCTTCACTTGTCCTAATACTAATCTATTTGTAGTTGCCCATGCGCTCACTATTTGTATTGCACTTTGCTCACTACTTTCATCATAAGAGCCACGTAATGTTTTACCATCAATTGCAATTACTTCCCCTGAAGTTATCTGATGTATTGATTTCATCCAATCGACAAAACATGACTGAAATTGTTGAGGATTTATTTGTGCAAATACTCGCGCAAATGTATCATGTGACGGAATCCCATTTGGGAGTTCTAAAAATGTTTTTAACCACTCATACTTACCACAACCATAAGTCTCGATTCCCACCCATCCATCCGCCCCACAAATCACCGCACATACGGCAATGGTCATGATATCGATTAACTTGTGTCGTTTGGTACGATCTATGCGTGGATCTTCTATTCCCAGAAAGTGGTCAGCAATCGTGATTTTGGGCTTGATCTTCATTCAACTATAGTCTGGTTCTTTTTGTTTAACGCATATCGAATTTACTACAAAAACGAACCTGTATTGCTTGGCAGCCGTCGGCTGCCACAAACGGGAGCATCCCCTACAACGATTATCATTCTTATTCAGCTTCATCCCCAATTCTCTGAAAGTCCTGTTTGGTGGAGTGTTGGCGAATTCCACCTTGATTATCGCTCCTTAATATTTAGATGCGTTCGCCCTG
>NZ_CAWUDL010000188.1:0-1323 GCF_963920945.1 Anabaena sp. CCY 9402-a | reverse complement strand
CTTAGAGGGTGACAACCTACCTATAAAGGTTGCTGCATAAGAGATAGGGCATAGAAACCACGCTGAAAATAGAGCCGTTTATGGGGTTTGAGTGCAATCAGACTCAGAACCCAATCTGCCCATAATTCCATGCCGTAACGCCATCGTTGTCCGTAGAGTCCAAAGCTAAAGTCACTCTGCCGTGGGGATTGTTCTTTGTGTTCTAGGATACGTCCAGCATAAATATCTATCCCTAATTTTTTCATCTGTTGCCCCTGCATTGTCGCCAAACTATAAGCCAGCGCAATCAACAAGACTAAAGCTAAAAAACGGGTTTCATTAACCTTGGTTTCTTCTAAGTTGTAGCCACCTGTTTTACAATCCTTGAACATTTGTTCGATGCCCCAACGACAACGATACACTGCCAATGCTTGTTTTAATGTCGGAAGGTTAGTTAAGATATACCAAGGTTCTTTTGCTCCCTTATTATTATATTTTCGTCTCCAATAGACCGCCAGATTAAATAGTCCTATTCCATCCCCTTTATTGCACAAAATTCCTTCATAAAATTTAGACATTCCCGGTTTGAATCCAAGATTTTTTAGGACTTTATATTCCTCATTCAATGCTGCTTGGAAATGAAGATCCTTTTTCTGCCTCAGGGCAAAGAATACACCCCTATTATCAATCCATTGAGCCAATTTAGGGCTGTGAAATTCTCGGTCTCCTAATACTAAAACAGGATAATTTTTAAATAGAGTCAGCACCGTTTTCAGCAACCGTTTTTGAGTATTGAAATCACTGTTTCCTACCTGTTTTAGAACCTCCCAATACAAAGGAAGAGCATGAGTTCCCCAAACCAAACTCACCATAAATACATTCCGTCCTTTCCATTGAGTCCTGTCAATTGCCATCATCCAATATCCATATTTATGGTGTTTGAATTTCTGGTGACGACGACGCTGGTTTCGATTTAAACCCCCTCCCGTTTGTACTTGTCTAATCCAATATTTGATCAGGGGAAACCATAAAAGTTTGACATTGAGTCGAGGCAAGTTTAAAAAGCGTTGCAGGTGGCGTTTGCGACTGCCATATTGAATCGGTTGGGGAAAGACACTAGCTAAAACGGAGAGTTTGACCTGACGATGAACTTGTAGCAATAACAACAGAAGCTGTATGGTTAGATACTGGCTTTCATTCAGATGGCCACGCAGGGTTTTTTGGTAAAATTCAGGAAACATATTTTTTCAGGGGAGTCACAAAAATGCTCCCTATTTTTTGTCTTCACTATCTTCTCAAAGTTTTGTCCTGCATAGCTTAGAGTTGCCTTGTCACCCTCTAAGC
>NZ_CAWUDL010000187.1:0-1376 GCF_963920945.1 Anabaena sp. CCY 9402-a | reverse complement strand
CCTCTGTGTTGTGGTTTTTTAGAACGAAATTTTGATACAGTTTTTTTCACAACTCTGGGATTAATACGGTGAACACGTTCAGGTAAAAACGTATCTAAAATCTCGACAATTAACCAATCGAAAAAAAGGGAAATTCTTTTGGCTGTAAGTCTTGGAACTTAGGAATAGCACGGCGAATAACCCGTAATGTACCTGTAAAACTCAAGCGTAATGGTGGAACACCAGCAGTAGTTGCAGCTTGAAACATTAACACTCGTACTGACCAATGACCTAACAGCCAACCATAAATTTCTTGCACTACTTCTCGTGGTTTTTGAGAACGAACATGAGTTTTACGCCCTAACAGATGAATTTTTAACTCATCAAGGGTATTTTCGACTTCCCATCGTTGATGATATTCTTTGGCTAACAGTTCTGCCGGAAATTTTTCAATGTCTAATAAGCTAGTAATTAAACGATACCTCAGTTGTTCAGTCGGGTTTTGAGGATGCTCAATTGTGTATTCAATAACTCTCACCATGATTGGTTGACACCCCTTTTTTCGCAGCCTTCCTGAAGGATTAATCCAGGATAAATAGGAGCCGTCTTCTAACGGTTTTTCTGCTAAAAACTTCACATTGGCGGGGATTCTTCCTAAATAGTCACACACCTGGGATATGGTTTTGTGTACCATTTCATAGGAATGTAATCCCCTATCCCACATCAACAACATTCCTGATTCTACAGAGCGCAATAATTTTAAAGCTCGAACCCGTTCTCCCATACGATAAGGACACATTAAGGCATCAAATATAATATGTGTTCCTGCTTCTACCAATATGACTAATCTGACTTTGGGAAATGCTGCTTGTGTGCCTGGACGACTACCAGGACGACCAAAAACTCTCGCATTTTCTTCGCTATCTGGCACATCAAAACAGCTACCATCGATTACTACTACTCGTAATCCATTCAAAAATGCTCCTAATGTTTCATCCGTTGCTATTGGTTTTACTAGTTGATAAAATAATTGACTCATCACCCTAGCTCCCAATCTTTGTCGAGCTTGTGTAATTGCTGATTTACAAGGTACTCGCCAATATTTCCCTACCTTTACCCATGCATCAGTAAGGCCATCAATTAAATTCTTCAGTACATCTCGCATCGAGTCTTTTGACCACAGACTCATTGCAATTACAAGGCTTACCACCAATTGTGCTGGTAATGAGCGTTTGCGTTCTTCTTGAGTTTGGGTGTTAGCGATCGCCTGTTCAATTGCTGTTGCTGGAATAGCCATTTCTATTGCTTTCAGCAAATCAGCATTTTGTATCTCAGGACACACCAATGAAAAATCTCTCAGATGCACGACTCTTAATTTCTATTCTTGGCAACAATGC
>NZ_CAWUDL010000186.1:0-1443 GCF_963920945.1 Anabaena sp. CCY 9402-a | reverse complement strand
TTGACATCCTCCCACCACTGATTCGGAGTACCGAATGCAGTGGGGGATTCCAAGAATCACTTCTTGGGTTTCCTCTCTCCCCGACTCGACTTATTTGGAGGGATTTCTCCCGACATACAGAGGTCGATATCTCCAGAGGCTTGAGATCCTGTGTGTCCCACAGTACGTAGTCCTAATTCAAGTATGTTCCGTGCAGCGTTCCAATCCCGATCTTGGGTATGTCCACAATGAGGGCAAACATGAGTTCTTGTACTAAGAGACTTGTTCACTACTTCCCCACAGTTAGAGCAATTCTGGCTGGTATGATGGGGTGGAACTGCAACAGTCACCACACCAAACACTTTGCCGAAATACTCAACCCATTGCCGGAACTGAGTCCACGCTGCATCACTAATCGATTTAGCCAAGTGTCTATTCTTGACCATGTTCCGCACCTGCAAATCCTCATAGGACACCAAGTCGTTAGACCGGACTACGCACCTTGCCAATTTCACGGCAAAGTCTTTACGCTGCCTACTTACTTTGAGGTGCTTTCTGCTCAAGCGATTTCTCGCCTTGATTCTGTTTCTAGAACCCTTCTTGGTTTTAGACAATCTGCGTTGCAATCTCTGGAGAGACTTTTCGCTTTTACGCAAGTATCTAGGGTTTTCAACCTGATTCCCTTCACTATCGGTATAGAAGTGGTTCAATCCCACATCCAAACCAATAGTTTTACCAGTTGGTTCTCGCTTCTCTACTCTGTCTTGGTCAATGCAAAACTGCGCGTAGTACCCATCGGCACGACGTACAACCCGCACACGTTTGAACTGTTTCACCTGGTAGAAATGCAAGTCACGAGTTCCCCAAAGTTTGAAAGTTCCTGCTTTGAATCCGTCGCCAAAAGTGATGTAGCGACGGTCATCAGAGAGCTTCCAACCGCTAGTTTTATACTCGACAGAACCATGTGTCTGTTCTTTCCTAAAGCGTGGATAACCAATATTTCCTGGTTTAGACTTTTTGCAGTTATCAAAAAAACGAGCAATTGCACTCCAAGCCCTTTCGGCACTGGCTTGACGAGCCATAGAGTTCAACTTAGCAACCCAAGGGAAGTTTTCATCGGCAGCAAGGACAGCGCAATAAGCACTCAAATCGTACCTGCCAATGTTTCGGTTATCCATCCAGTACCGGAGACAAGCGTTACGGACAAAACGAGCAGTTCTAATCGCCTCATCCAGCGATTGATATTGCTCATTTGTTCCTTCAAGTTTTGCCTCAAATACCAGCATTATTACGTCAGTCAAGTTGACGTAATAATATCATGGATGCTGCTAAAAACGAGACACCCCTCTCCCTGTTAAACCTACGGTTTAATCTGGGTCAAGGGGTGTCTCGTTTTTAGCCCTCGATTCATCTCACCGCCAACCGTTCCGGTGTGGCGGGAGCATTCTCTCGGAGTTTAGGTAA
>NZ_CAWUDL010000185.1:0-1445 GCF_963920945.1 Anabaena sp. CCY 9402-a | reverse complement strand
CACTCACTTTTTTTATTCTTAATACTGCTTAATCCTTAACCGAGAAGTATTGGGAAATGGCTGATCATCAGGATTTTCTTCTATTATTTCCCCATAACCTATCACTGATTCTACTTCTTGTTTACTGATGCGACGATAAAACATTTGTTGAATAGCGTGACGAGAAAAAATTAAATTTTGACAATACATGAATCAATTCAAAATTCAAAATTCACAATAAATTAAATTTTCTTCCTGGTGACTTATCCCGTAGATTTTTAAAAGTGTCATCATCAATACTTTCTAAATCAACTCTTTGCCTAAAGTCTTGTAAAGCTGACCAAAAATCAGTAATTTCTTTACCTTCTCTTGAATTTTCTTGATTTTCAGATATAGAAAATGGCTTTTGCTCTGATAATTTATATTTGAGAAATTGCATAAAATCTAAAACTTCTTGCTGTTTATCTGGTGGTAATTCTCGGAATGTTTGTAAAACTGTTTGTTCAATAGTCATAGTTTTACCTCTGCTAGATGAGAACTGCATATCTTTGGTACAAAAAGCGACGATGCTCCGCCCCACTGGAGGCGATCGCACTTTACCACGAGCCTTTAATTTTTAGCCGGGGGTTAGGTTTCATGTTCCAGATGCTAGCATTAAATTGAGTGCAAATTAAGTGCGTAATTACAGCTATGGTCAACATTATTAGAGATATTCACTCTCTCTCAAACTTCAAGCGCAACACATCTGACTTGATTAAGCAAATGAAGCAGACTGGAAAACCCGTAGTTTTAACTGTCAATGGCAAAGCCGAATTAGTTGTTCAAGATGCTCAATCATACCAAAAGCTTTTAGAACTTGTAGAACAGTTGGAAACAATAGCAGGAATTAAACAGGGACTAGAAGACATAGAAGCAGGAAATACGTGTCTACTAAGTGCATTTGAGCAAGAAATGCAGCAAAAATATGGTATTTCAAGTTAGAACTACCAAGACTGCGGACGCTCAATTTGAATCAGCATACTTATGGCTCAAAGAATATAACCCAGCTTATGCAGATCAGTGGTTTCGGGGGTTGATGAATGCAATAGCAACTCTTCAAGAAAAACCTTATCGGTGCGCCTTAGCTGTAGAACATGAAGTATTTTCTGAAGAAGTGCGTCAACTTCTTTATGGCAAGTCAAAAAAAATCTACCGCATTCTTTTCACAATTCGTGATGATACTGTTTATATTTTGTACGTGCGTCATAGTTCACAAGCACTCTTAACATCTGATGAAGTGGATGAAGAATGAGAGAAGTTAAAATCACCCGATGCTGAACAGGTGAGGGCGATGTTTGAGAGAATAAGTCGTAATTTACACGGTGTGCAATTATGCTTTAAACCCCTCTCCATAGCTTGCTTCCCGCAGGGCACCTCTCTCCTTGTAGGCTACGGTGTACACACAAGTCCAAGTAAAGTAATAACAG
>NZ_CAWUDL010000184.1:0-1449 GCF_963920945.1 Anabaena sp. CCY 9402-a | reverse complement strand
CTGGAGTTTAGACTAAGCAATGCAAGATAACACAGCAGGGCTGAGTGAATCGGAGGCATCCCAAAAAGATGACAATCTTTGATATTAAACAGCTACAGATGGTTCTTTATGGGGTGGTGTAGCTGTCTTTTTAACTGTAGGAAATCGGTTTTTACGTAGACGGGTTTTTCCTGGTGTCCAACCTGGAGACTTTCCGCGAGGTTTGGGTGGTTGGGCAGGAGTACCAATGGCGGCGAAAACTCCACCCATAGCTTGAGCAACTCTTCCAGGGGTTAATTTTTCGAGAGACTTCTGCCAAGGTAGAGGATTGTCAGTAACGATATCACGGGCTAACCACAACTCCCAAGTCATGAGAGGCATCAAATCACTCCATCGGTCACATTGCTTAGGAGTACCTAGCTTCGGAACTGTCCAATGTAGGCGTTGCTTGAGAAAGCGATACCAGTGATCAATAGTCAAGCGACGCAAGTAAAGACACCAAACCTCTTCTAAGAGAGGCATTTCTTCCCCTACCCAAGCTAACCACAAAGGTTTTGATACTCGTTGATTACCTTGTTCATCAAGACGTTCAACTTTGAGCAGTGACATCGGGCGTGTCGCCGCTTTACGGAAATGTAAATTTTTCCACAGGCTAACCCGTACCCGTTGTAGTTTCGGATCATCTACCTCGAAGACAGATGCAGCCTCACACCATGTTGTGGGTTCATTAAGTTTGAATTTAGACCCGTGTTTTTTGGGTCGTCCTTTACCCGAATAAGCTTCAGGCTCACCCCATAAACAAAGATTTGAGCGCAATCTTACCAGAATATCTGCGGGAATACTGGCAGTTTTTAACACAAAAGGCGCACACCCATATTCACTATCCCAAACTGAAATTGGTCTGGTGGGTAAATGCTTACACACCTGTTTTAGTTGCCAAATCGCTTTTGAGATTGGACTTTCCCCACTTGTGATCCGTTCATGTCTCAAAGGTAATGCCCAACTGCCTGATTTTTCAGGTATCCAGGCAATTGTGCTATATCCTTGACCAATGGTAATGGGTTTATTTCCAGCTATGGATGTGCCACTATGCTCATAAGTTCTCTCTTGTAACGTTACTGCATCTGGGCGTGACCAGTTTGTATGATCTCCTGCTAATAATGGTCGTCCCTCTGCTGGGATCTGTTTGATATATAGCTGCATCAATTTCTGTCTTTGTGGTCTGCTATCTTGTAAGGCTTCATAGATGCTTGGCCACTTGCGTCTAAATACTGGTGATAAGGATAAGTCTGCTAAGGAATAAACATTGCTGGTCAGCAATATGGCATCTGTTAATTCAAAGGTCGCGTCTTTGGCTCTACCTAAATATTTGTAGGCTACTTGACGAAACTCTTCAAGTCTGGCACTTTTCATGTTGGTAGGTGAGTAATGGTAGTTCTTTTCTCACCTTCTACCAAAAGGGGGACTGTA
>NZ_CAWUDL010000183.1:0-1474 GCF_963920945.1 Anabaena sp. CCY 9402-a | reverse complement strand
AACCACTCACTTTTTTTATTCTTAATACTGCTTAATCCTTAACCGAGAAGTATTGTGACTCTCTCCACTCTTCACCCTCGGTTTACACCCAACAAGCCCCTCCACTTCAGATTAAGAGAGAAGCCAGCCTGATGTAGCCGCAAGTTCAAGATGTTTCAGGTGCTGTAGTGGCTCGGCAGAACGGAGATGACGGGCGATCGCTTTCACCAACTGAACCACTTCCCCAAGTGCCAAGTCTGTTTGTCCAGTGGGCGTATCCAGTCTGTCCACTTGCCTACTGGACGTGTCTAGTCTGTTGTCCTTTGAATCATAATTTGGGAAAAATTTTGAATCATAAATCGAGAAAGAGTTAACGCAATTTCAGGCTTTCTCGCCAATCACAACATAAAACTTTGAATCAAATCATGAGATAGAGTTGAAATTCTGAAGCATAATTAAAGAATTAGGACTTACGCATTGACAGAATAACAAAATAGTGAATTGATGAATATAGGTCGTCTATTTTGCAGGTATCGGATAATCAGAGAAATTACTAAACCCTCTACAGCACAATGTAATCTAGACCTCTACACGTTATTTTTGCTGTCAGAGCCGAAGTTTGCGGGGTGCAGTAGGTTAGCAGAGATATTGGGCGATGTTTCACATGATAGCGTGAATCGCTTTTTATTAAGAGAGAGATATGAACCGAAAGATTTATTCAAAATAATAGAGAAAATCATCAATTTGGTAGGAGGGATACTAAGTATAGACGATACAGTAGAACCCGACTTCATCAGAGCTTAACCCCGCTGCATTTTTGAACGATAGCAGCATGAATCCCCAAAAGGCATTAAACAAGGGATATTCAGATGCTTAAAATCCGGAATAAATCCTGAGTTTCCCAACCAAGGAATCTGTCAAGGTGGTGTGATAAGTCCTTTATTAGACTTGTCTATAAAAGATAAAAAGCTGACTGTGAAGGGATTATAGGAGATATAACTGAGATAAAATAGTTATCATTGCTGAACGTAAAAATCACGGTTTAGGGGTGAAAATAGGAAAATTATCAAAAGTTTCTCAAAACAGAGCTTTCTAAAAAAGTAAATGTTCAAGCGAATGATTCAAATATCATGACTTAGTATAAATGAAGCATTTAGATGTAACCTAACTAATCCACATACCGTCTTTAACACCTGACTATAACGATGTCGAGCTAGACGAAATCTATCACTGGCTACGCGAAAAATTTTCACCCTACATATCAGATGTTCCACAAAAATCCTTCTAGAAGATAATTTCTTATTCTCTGATTTTTGCGTTTCTGAAAGTTCGGCTTTTTTGGGTTTCTTGTCAGGTGTGGTAATAAGTGCTTCTCCTATATAAGCTTTATCTCCTAGGAATCTTTGTTTGGTATCCAGAGTTTTGCGATTATTTCTAAATAATTAGGACTTACGCATTGACAAAAAACATCATCTATAGAACCTAGGGATGCTAG
>NZ_CAWUDL010000182.1:0-1481 GCF_963920945.1 Anabaena sp. CCY 9402-a | reverse complement strand
TGTCTGCATCAATTATTTGAAGAACAGGTGCAAAAAACACCAAATGCAATAGCAGTCACATATGAGCAAAAAAATCTTACCTATCAAGAATTGAATGAGCGAGCCAATCAATTGGCGCACCATTTACAAACTTTAGGAATCAAAACAGAATCACTATTAGGTATTTGCGTTGAGCGTTCCTGGGAAATGGTAGTGGGTTTATTGGGGATTCTCAAAGCCGGAGGAGCTTATGTGCCGATTGACCCAGAATATCCCTCAGAACGCATTGCCTATATGTTAGCTGACTCTCAAGTCAAGGTAGTGTTAACCCAGGCAAAACTCCTAGTAGAGATTCCGGAAAATCAAGCCCAGAGCATTTGTCTAGACAGAGAATGGGAAAAAATTGCGCAACAACCACAGACTAATCTCCCCAATTGCGTCACACCAGAAAACCTCGCTTACGTCATCTACACATCAGGGTCTACAGGAAAACCAAAAGGTGCAATGAACACCCACAAAGGGGTTTGCAATCGCTTAGTGTGGATGCAACAACAGTATCAAATAGATGCCACAGATAGCATTTTACAAAAAACCCCCTTTAGTTTTGATGTTTCTGTATGGGAATTCTTTTGGACTTTATTCACAGGTGCAAGATTAGTCATAGCTCAACCAGGGGGACATCGAGATAGTTCTTATCTGATGAATCTGATTATTCAAGAACAAATCACGACCCTACATTTTGTCCCCTCCATGCTGCAAGTCTTTGTAGAAAGTCGTGGTGTAGAAGAATGTACCTCCCTCAAAAGAGTCATTTGTAGTGGGGAAGCCTTACCTTTAGATTTGCAAACTAGATTCTTCCAATGTTTGGGATGCGAATTACACAACCTTTATGGGCCAACAGAAGCAGCCATTGATGTGACATTCTGGCAATGTCACCCAGACAGTAATTTGAAAACTGTACCCATTGGTCGTCCCATAGCCAATACGCAAATTTACATTCTAGATGCTCATGGGCAACCTGTACCAATTGGTGTGTATGGAGAAATTTATCTTGCTGGTGTCGGGTTAGGACGGGGTTATTTAAATCGCCCAGAGTTGACAAGGGAAAAGTTTATGACTCTCCCCATCGGTGATGTAGCCACACGCCTTTACAAAACAGGAGATTTAGGACGCTACTTACCAGATGGCAATATTGAATACCTGGGCAGAATTGACCATCAGGTGAAGATTCGCGGTTTGAGGATTGAGTTGGGCGAGATTGAAATGGTACTAGCTCAACACCCACAAATTCGCCAAACTGTTGTACTCGTGCGAGAAGACCACCCAGGGGATAAACGCTTGGTGGCTTACTTTGTGGTTGATGGTGAATCTCCCAGTAGTGGTGAATTGCGAGATTATCTCAAACAGCAGTTACCTGATTATATGATTCCGGCTGTGTTTGTTTCACTCGATGCCTTTCCTCTGACGGCTAATGGTAAACTTGACCGTCAGGCATTACCTGT
>NZ_CAWUDL010000181.1:0-1484 GCF_963920945.1 Anabaena sp. CCY 9402-a | reverse complement strand
CAATACTTCTCGGTTAAGAACAAAAGCAAGGTAAAGTGATAATTGTTCACTTACAAGTGTGTTCGGAAAAACTGGTGCTGCTAAAAGATTTCTCCTTAATAACGCCAACATTAGATACGCCTAGTTAATATTTAAAGCGATAGAAACAGTCATTTCGCCATCAGTGATTAGAGAAACTCTATCAGAGACAGACAGTGGTGAAGAGCGAACACGGAAATTGCCATCTGGTTTGGTAGTGTGTCTAGTCATAGCGATGAATCTATGGTCATCAGATGCAATGGGAGATGTACTGAAAAATCTGGTGAGTGGGCTAAGTAGAGAGTGGACACGATTAGGGCAGTATTGGAAAGCACCAAGTAGTTCTTCAATCAGCGAAGCGAGGCAGAGATTGGGATGTCGGGTAATGAGTCAGCTATTTGAAAAAATAGTCCGGCCATTAGGCACACCACAAACGCCGGGAGCATTTTTAGGAGGCCTGCGAGTGATGGCAGTAGACGGTACAGTGATGGATGTACCAGATAGCGCGGCTAATGCCAGGGTGTTTGGATATCCAGGGAGTAGAAAAGGAACTAGGGCGGCTTTCCCGAAGGTACGTTTGGTATTGTTAGTGGAGGCGGGAACTCATCTGATTGTTGATGCCTTAATGTGTCCCTATCGTATCGGTGAGAGAGTGCGAGCTTTAAAACTACTCCGAAGTTGTGGTCAAGGGATGCTGCTGATGTGGGATAGAGGGCTACATTCTTACCGTATGGTTCATGCCACCTTCAGTCAAGGATGTCACTATTTAGGGCGAGTGCCAAAGAACGTTAAATTCCCGGTAGACAAGGTTTTGGACGATGGTTCATATCTGTCCTGGATTGCTCCAGACCGCAAATCCAAGCACAAAGGTAGGTCAAGGATTCAGGTACGGGTTATAGAATACACTATCGACTCAGAGAATGGACAACAAACTTATCGTCTCATTACCAGTTTGATGGATATTATTGTGTTTCCCGCTTTGTTGTTAGCCACAGAGTATCATCAACGTTGGGAAGTAGAAAATACTATTGATGAGTTGAAAACTCATCTCAATGGGCGCAAAACTCCCATTCGCTCTCTCAAACCCCGTGAAGTTGTTCAAGAAATCTACGGGTGGCTTTTAAGCCATTATGCAGTTCGCACTTTAATGTTTCAAGCCGCGACTGCTGCTTCCATATCTCCATTACGCTTAGGTTTTACTGGTACTCTCAAAGTCATTCGTCGGGCTATTTCTGATTTCCAAGATGCGAACAGCGAGCAACTACCCTTTTTTTCTCCAAACTAATCCTGGAAATTTTGGAGCAAAAAATCCCTCCAAGACAGGGCAGGACAAATCCCAGAGTAGTCAAAAAACCTCGTTCTAAGTTTCCATCTAGAAAACCAATCCACTCAGGAGCGGGTACTAAACGTCAACCACTCACTTTTTTTATTCTTAATACTGCTTAATCCTTAACCGAGAAGTATTG
>NZ_CAWUDL010000180.1:0-1486 GCF_963920945.1 Anabaena sp. CCY 9402-a | reverse complement strand
CTACCGTGTATACACAAGTTGGATGTAAAGTAGATGCAGAGGATTTTCAAGAGGCAAAAACAGTGGATAATCCGATCTTAATTCACGCTGCGAAGATACCAGGAAAGGCATTTGGAGACCCTCGGTTGATAAAAAGGGGGCAGCATTATATGAGGCAATGCAAAAGCACCAATCGATAAATATCCGGCAAATAAGTCGAAATTGGGCAGAACAGATGGCTTATTATCGGTTTTTGGAGAATGAAAACGTTACGCTATCAGAACTAGTAAGTAGTATTGCGGATGAGTGCCAGCTTCGTGTAGCGGAAAAGCACGTATTAGCGATAAGTGATAGTAGTGAAATCAACTTGCAGTCTCATGTAGGTAGACTGTCACCATTCGGATTAGGAGTAGTAGGAAACAATACAGATGTAGGGTTTTATATCCATCCAACACTGGTATTGGATGGCGAGAGTAGATTTCCTTTGGGATTAAGCACGTTAAAACTGTGGAGTCGAGAAATCGACCATGCAGATAAACATGAACGAGGCTATAAAAATTTACCAATTGAGGAGAAGGAGTCTTACAAATGGTTAGCCTCGGCATCGGAGAGTCACAAATGCTTGTCCGGGGGTAGAGCGAAGATGGTAACTCATATTGGTGACCGGGAATCTGATCTATTTGAGGCATTTGCCACTGTACCCAACAAAAAGAATCATCTGCTAATCCGAGCTTGCCAAGACCGTCGATTGTTAGGACAATCTCTATCACTCTACGGCTACTTGAGTCAGCAGCCTTGTGAAGGTACTTATATTATCAACGTACCCGCAGATCCACGTCGAAATCGGATGGCAAGTGAAGCAATGCTGATTGTTCGCTGTGGACGAGTGAAAATTCAACGCCCCGATAAATTGAACGTTTTTGGCTATCCTCAGAGCGTTACCCTTTATGCTGTAGAAGCCCAAGAAATTCAACTTCCCGCCGGACAAGAACCGATTCATTGGCGATTGCTGACAACACACGAAGTTGTTTGCTTAGAACAGGCACTACGAGTGATTCAATGGTACGGATGGCGATGGAAGATTGAACAACTCTTTGCCACCCTCAAAACAGCAGGATTAAATTTAGAAGCTACTCAGTTAGAGTCTGTTATCGCTATTCAACGCCTGACAATCCTGGCTTTGTCCGTAGCCGTGCGAACCTTACAAATGGTTGAAGGGCGTGACAATACTCAGCTTTCTGCTGCGCTTACCTTTTGTGAACAGCAGCAGCAATGCTTAGGAGTAATTCAATCTTCTGTTGAAGGCGATACCCAAAAACTGCAAAATCCTTATCCACAAGGTTGTTTGCCTTGGGCTACTTGGATCATCGCTCGCTTAGGTGGATGGTCTGGATATCTCTCTCAACGACCTCCGGGAATGCCTACCCTCGTTCGCGGTTTACGGCAATTTGAGTCTATCTTTTTAGGCTGGAAACTCGCTCAGGGTTGACTTGTGTATACACGGTAG
>NZ_CAWUDL010000179.1:0-1513 GCF_963920945.1 Anabaena sp. CCY 9402-a | reverse complement strand
CCACTACCACTACTAACCCAGATGGCTCATATCTGTTTAATGGTTTAATTCCCGGAGACTATCAAGTCAAATTCACCGCCCCAGAGGGTTTTGTCTTCTCGACTCCCGACCAAGGTGGCGACGACACATTAGATAGTGATGCCAACACCACAGGCTTAACTCAAACCGTCACCCTCACATCAGGGCAATTTAACAGCACATTGGATGCAGGTTTAGTTGCCCTAGCATCATTAGGAGATTTCGTTTGGCATGACCTAGATGCAGACGGTATTCAAGATGGCAACGAACCAGGAATAGCAGGTGCGACTGTTAACTTGTTGAAAGATGGTGTAGTAGTAGCAACAACCACAACAGATGGTACAGGAAAATACAACTTCACCAATTTAACTCCAGACACAGGATATCAAGTCCAATTCATCACTCCTGCTGGCTTTACACAAACTAGCCCAGTAGATGTAGGTGGTAATGATGCCATTGATAGTGATGGCACATTAACAGGAGTCGTTACCTTAGCCGCCGGAGAAAATAATCCCACCTTAGATTCCGGTTTCTACAACCTGGCATCTTTAGGCGATTATGTCTTTGCTGACAACAACAACAACGGTGTTCAAGATGCAGGAGACACAGCATTAGCAGGTGTCACAGTTGAATTAATTCAAAACAACGTAGTCGTTGCCACTACCACTACTAACCCAGATGGCTCATACCTGTTTAATGGTTTAATTCCCGGAGACTATCAAGTCAAATTCACCGCCCCAGAGGGTTTTGTCTTCTCGACTCCCGACCAAGGTGGCGACGACACATTAGATAGTGATGCCAACACCACAGGCTTAACTCAAACCGTCACCCTCACATCAGGGCAATTTAACAGCACATTGGATGCCGGGTTAGTTGCCCTCGCATCATTAGGAGATTTCGTTTGGCATGACCTGAATGCAGATGGTATTCAAGATGGCAACGAACCAGGAATAGCAGGTGCGACTGTTAACTTGTTGAAAGATGGTGTAGTAGTAGCAACAACCACAACAGATGGTACAGGAAAATACAACTTCACCAATTTAACTCCAGACACAGGATATCAAGTCCAATTCATCACTCCTGCTGGCTTTACACAAACTAGCCCAGTAGATGTAGGTGGTAATGATGCCATTGATAGTGATGGCACATTAACAGGAGTCGTTACCTTAGCCGCCGGAGAAAATAATCCCACCTTAGATTCCGGTTTCTACAACCTGGCATCTTTAGGCGATTATGTCTTTGCTGACAACAACAACAACGGTGTTCAAGATGCAGGAGACACAGCATTAGCAGGTGTCACAGTTGAATTAATTCAAAACAACGTAGTCGTTGCCACTACCACTACTAACCCAGATGGCTCATACCTGTTTAATGGTTTAATTCCCGGTGACTATCAAGTCCAATTCACAGCCCCAGAGGGTTTTGTCTTCTCGACTCCCGACCAAGGTGGCGACGACACATTAGATAGTGATGCCAACACCACAGGCTTAACTCA
>NZ_CAWUDL010000178.1:0-1538 GCF_963920945.1 Anabaena sp. CCY 9402-a | reverse complement strand
AATTCTCCGAGAATTTGGTAAAAACTATGTAATTAATTTTGTTTAGCTACTTATAACAAATCCGGTGTTAATGCCAAAGGGAACGCCGCATGATAAGCCAAATACAGGTGTGCTTTACCAAAGCGTTTCTCAAACAACTCAATCCGTCTATTCAAAACTTCCGGCTTTACTTGGCTCATATTCTCCACCCCGCAAAATGTGAGCGTCCCCGCAACGCACCAATAGCATCTTACACACCCCGGCGACTAACTTCAAACATCGGTACAAGATGGGCAATTTCACCGGCAGTTGTACCAAACCAACGCTTTCTCGGCATAGGATTCAGCCAAGCAATATAACGCACATGATGTTGTAACTGAGTGATAAATTCTCTAGTTAATTCATAGCGTTCTTCACTATAACCACCACGCGCTGCACCAGCATCACTAAAAATTAATACAGCCGTCCGCCTAGAGCAAACATGATACATCTAACTCTGTTCGTGCGCCTTCACGTACTGGACGGCGTAAATACCGCCAACTCTGTTTCAATTGCCGTCTAGTTACAGGAAAATAATCTGAGGATAGAATGAAGCGATTGACAGAAATTTCGTCATTGCGGCTAGTAGCTTGCAGCACAGCTTTAGCTACTCGTACCTCATCTTCTATAATCTGAGTTAATTTTGCAGAATTTGGATTTACCTCTGAATGGGATGTACTTTCACTACTAAGCTTTTGCGTATTGCGTTGAACTAACCACTTGAAAAGTACATACCCACCACTCAAGGCGATAAATGATAAAAGACTTTGCCAAATCCAATCTGTTTGATTTGTGTTGGTGTTTGTCTGCTTGGGGGTTGCAGTTGGCTCAACTGTCGGCGAGGGAGTTGTGTTTAGTGGTGTTATCGGAAGGGGAACAGGTATTTGAATCGGCTCTGATGTTGGGGTTGGGGTTGGGGTTAGTTTTGGAGTCTGGCTCATCTGGTCAGAAACCATACTCAAGCCAATACCAACACCCAAAAACCCCAAAACCAAGTAGCGCGTAATCGAAAAAACCCGATATTTTTCAGTTGGTGTAGGCAATATTTCTGAATTTGGCAACACCCCCTCATTACCCATTATTGCTGCAAAATGATATTCAAGCAGCTGCCTTTCCTCAACAGATTTCACCCATACAGTCTGACACAGACGCTTCAAAGCCGCTTGGTCATTCATGCCAAAACTAGCCTGCAAAGCCTGCAAAACTAAATTATATTCATCAATACCGAGTGGTAAACCTGCTTCTCGGAGTTTGGTAAATAGTTCCAGCAGAGGTACATCATTCACATCCAAAGTTCTGCCTCAAATAACGTAAATGATCATTCCAACTTTTCAGTAAAACACCCGCGTAAGGTATCTTACCATCCAGCTTTTCCAGTACCTCATCTTGAGGATAGCGACGCAACACCCGCACCCAATCAAGTAATTCACTCGTACTGACTTTTTTACCAATCTCCCGTTTATCTTTAGACTTGTCTATAAAAGATAAAAAGCTGACTGTGAAGGGATTATAGGAGATAT
>NZ_CAWUDL010000177.1:0-1585 GCF_963920945.1 Anabaena sp. CCY 9402-a | reverse complement strand
CAAGCTTGGTGAAAATCTGGTTTAAATTTCACAGCTTGGTCGTAGGATGCGATCGTCTCTTCATTGCGTCCTAAATTTGATAGCGCAATGCCGCGATGAAACCAAGCTTGGTGAAAATCTGGTTTAAATTTCACAGCTTGGTCGTAGGATGCGATCGCTTCTTCTTTCCGTCCTAAATCTGATAGCACAATGCCGCGATTGTTCCAAGCTTGGTGAAAATCTGGTTTAGATTTCACAGCTTGGTCGTAAGATGCGATCGCTTCTTCTTTCCGTCTTAAATCTGATAGCACAATGCCGCGATTGTTCCAAGCTTCGTGATCATCTGGGTTAGATTTCACAGCTTGGTTGTAGGATAATATCGCCTCTTCTTTCCGTCCTAAATTTGATAGCGCAATGCCGCGATTATACCAAGCTTCGTGATAATCTGGTTTAAATTTTAGTGCTTGGTCGTAGGATGTGATCGCCTCTTCTTTACGTCCTAAATCTGATAGTGCAACGCCGCGATTGTACCAAGCTTCGTGATCATCTGGTTTAAATTTCACAGCTTGGTTGTAGGATAATATCGCCTCTTCATTGCGTCCTAAATTAAATAGCGCAATGCCGCGATTGTTCCAAGCTTGGTGATAATCTGGTTTAAATTTTACAGCTTGGTCGTAGGATGCGATCGCTTTTTCGTAATCTTTTGCAGCATGGTATAACCTACCAAGTTCACGTAATAATTCTGGTTGGTTATTAGATATTTGATTTTCTGCTGTAATTAATTCTTGAATAACTAGGATTCTTTGTGTTCGTTCTTCTGGTGTTAAAGCCAAATATTTTTCATAATCTGTATCCTCAAGTATGCGTGATGATTCCTGTTCTAATGTTTCCCTATCTATAGGAAATTCAAACAAACCTGAACGCCAGTCAAAGAAGTCTGGCGCGCGTTGGATAAAATTAGGACTTACGCACAAATTACGGAATAAAGAACCACAGAGACGCAGAGAACACAGAGAAATAAGGGTTTGAAAGAGTTTTTGCGTAAGTCCTGAAAATATTTAATAGCAAATAGAGGTAGCAAGAACACAAAACAGATGTTAAAGTTTTCTTTCAACCGTTCTCGCTGTTGATTGAGGTTAATTAAGACAGGTGGTACACCCTTCCAACTATATGAATGTGTATCTCTACTATCCCAGCCTGAAAATGCTTTACATTCTTCGTATTCATAAAATGAATATTCTAAACCCGTGATAAATAAAATATTTATCTGTTCTTTGTTATCTAATCCATCAATGATTTCGTATAAGTTATTAACACCTTGCTTTAATTGTAAAATATCTATATTTTTATCATTAATATCTTCTTTAACGTTAGTAATTAACTGCTCACCTTGAGATGGAGAACAGCGCACAAACAATAAGCCAAAGCCTTCTGTAAATTTCAGCGTGCGGACTAAGGCTTGATATTCTTCATCTGCTGTTCCTGGTAAATCTTCATCCCAATCAGTTAATTCTAGTGTCATAATCTGAGCGAGGGATAATTTTTAATTCGTAATAAGTAATCAAACAAAATTAATTACACAAATTAATATACAATATAATTTAGG
>NZ_CAWUDL010000176.1:0-1616 GCF_963920945.1 Anabaena sp. CCY 9402-a | reverse complement strand
ACCCACCTTAGCCGATATTGATAATGATGGGGACTTGGATGCTTTTGTGGGGAATAATCTTGGCAATACCCTGTTCTACCGCAACACGGGAACTGCGGCTGCACCCACCTTTACCCCAGAAGCCACCAACCCCTTCGGACTAACGAATGTGGGGTCTTATGCTGCCCCCACCTTTGCCGATATTGATGGGGATGGGGACTTGGATGCTTTTGTGGGGAATAATCTTGGCAATACCCTGTTCTACCGCAACACGGGAACTGCGGCTGTACCCACCTTTACCCCAGAAGCCACCAACCCCTTTGGACTGACAAATGTGGGGTTTTCTGCTACACCCACTTTTGCCGATATTGATGGGGATGGGGACTTGGATGCTTTTGTGGGGAATTATGACGGCAATACCCTGTTCTTCGAGAATGCTCGTACTTTAGGCAACACTGCTGAAGATACCGCCATTAACATTACTGCTGCTGACTTGTTACAAGGTTTCAGTGATGTAGATGGTGATACTCTCTCTGTTGTGAACTTAACTGCTGATAACGGCACTTTAGTCAACAACAATAATGGAACTTATACCTTCACCCCAACTGCTAACTTTAATGGTACTGTCACCCTTGACTACGGTGTCACTGATGGCACAGATACCTTAGCTGGACAAACTCAGACTTTCTCTGTGACTGCGGTTAATGATGCTCCTGTTGGTTCACCAACTGCAACTTTAGGCAATACTGCTGAAGATACAGCCATTATCATTAATGCTGCTGACTTATTAGCAGGGTTCAGTGATGTAGAAGGTGATACCTTATCCGTAACTGGTTTGACTGCTGATAACGGTGGTTTAGTTGATAACCTGGATGGTACTTATACCTTTACTCCAACTGCCAACTTTAATGGTACTGTCACCCTCACCTACGATGTCACCGATGGAACAGATACCTTAGCTGGACAAACTCAGACTTTCTCTGTGACTGCGGTTAATGATGCTCCTGTTGGTTCACCAACTGCAACTTTAGGCAATACTGCTGAAGATACAGCCATTATCATTAATGCTGCTGACTTGTTAACAGGTTTCAGTGATGTAGATGCTGGTGATACTCTCTCTGTTGTGAACTTAACTGCTGATAATGGTGCATTAGTCAACAACAATAATGGAACTTACACCTTCACTCCAACTGCTAACTTTAATGGTGCTGTTACCCTTGACTACGGTGTTAGTGATGGAACAGATACTTTAACTGGACAAACTCAGACTTTCTCTGTCACCCCAGTTAATGATGCTCCTGTTGGTTCACCCACTGCCACTTTAAGCAACACTGCTGAAGATACAGCTATTACCATTAATGCTGCTGACTTATTAACAGGTTTCAGTGATGTAGAAGGTGATACCTTATCCGTAACTGGTTTGACTGCTGATAACGGTGGTTTAGTTGATAACGGTGATGGAACTTATACCTTCACTCCAACTGCTGACTTTAATGGTACTGTCACCCTTGACTACGGCGTTACTGATGGAACAGATACCTTAACCGGACAAACTCAGACGTTCTCTGTGACTGCTGTTAACGATGCCCCCACAGTAGCAAATGCGATCGCAAACCAAACCACTCTAGAAGATGGCT
>NZ_CAWUDL010000175.1:0-1628 GCF_963920945.1 Anabaena sp. CCY 9402-a | reverse complement strand
CGATTATCATTCTTATTCAGCTTCATCCCCAATTCTCTGAAAGTCCTGTTTGGTGCAGTGTTGGCGAATTCCACCTTAATTATCGATCCTTAATATTTAGATGCGTTCGCCCTATATGCACAGGCGATCGCGTAACCGCCCAGCATAACTGATCGCAACAATATAAAGTACGATAAAATATGATACACACAAAGCCTGTTATTACCTTTTGTGAGGCAGTCTTCATGGTACAGACCCCATCCAAACCCATCACATTGGACGAGTTCCTGAAATTACCAGAAACAAAACCCGCCAGTGAATACATAGAAGCTAAGATTATCCAAAAACCTATGCCACAAGGAAAACACAGCGCAATTCAAACTGAATTTTGTACTACTGTCAACATAATCTTTAAACCCAAACAAATTGCCAGAGCATTTTCAGAACTGCGTTGTACATTTGGCGGTCGTTCAACTGTACCTGACATCACGGTTTTTATTTGGAGTCGGATTCCCCGTGACGAGAATGGAGAAATCGCTAATACATTTCCTATTGCTCCAGACTGGACAATTGAAATTTTATCCCCTGATCAAAGTCAGACAAAAGTAACTAAAAATATCCTTCACTGTTTGAAACATGGAACTCAAATGGGTTGGTTAATTGACCCCGATGAGCAAACTGTGTTTGTTTACCGTCCTCAACAAGAAACTGAAGTATTTGATGAGCCAGATGCACTCATACCTGTACCATCATTTGCCAGTGAACTTCAATTGACTATTCAAGACTTGTTTAGTTGGTTGCTGTAGTGAAACTTATGACTCTCTCACGCTATTTTACTCAAAAACAACACCACGATCAATTTCGGCGATCGCTAAATCAACCCCAACCGACTCGAAGGAAATTTGTCTAACTCCGAGAAATTTTTCCATCCGCAGATCAAGTAGGTAAATTGACTGTATTTAATATTGGGGGAAACAAAGTTAGACTGATTGCAGCAATTCATTACAACCGCCAAAAACTTTACATCAGGTCTGTGTTAACGCATTCAGAATATGATGAAGGAAAGTGGAAGGAATAATGCAAAGCTTTAACATCGACCAAACTATCATTGCCTGGTCATCCATTGCCGAAAATGTTTTTGTTCCTTATACTGAAGAGGAATATGAGCGATTGGTGGAGATGCTAGATGGTCTCAATGATCAAGTTGGTGAAGACGAAAATCATCCGCTTGCTTCACTGATGGAAGTTATTGGTGTTTTAATTGAAAACTACGAAGATGAACATATTCCTCAGTTAGACGAAATTACTTGAAACTTGAGAGGTTGAGTTTTTAATTTTAATCCTTATATTCAGCAACACCGAAAATTTTAGTGCGATCGCTCTATCCGGTAAACTAGTTTTATTAATGCGCAATCATCGAGATTTGAAAAAAGTACCCGGATTGTTAATTGAGGATTGGACTGTTTAATTAAGTTTTTGATAGTAGGTGCGATCGCCTAGCTAATCAAGGTAATTGCATTCTGTATTATTGGGTGCGACTCACTCATCCCCATATAATTAAATTGTGACTTCTGCTAAAACTGCCAAATCTAAACTATTTAGGGCTTGCTGAAAAAGTCATTCCAAGGCAAGAGAAAAATTGACTCCGT
>NZ_CAWUDL010000174.1:0-1645 GCF_963920945.1 Anabaena sp. CCY 9402-a | reverse complement strand
AGGTCAAGAGAAGCGTGTCAAACGGGGAATAAAAAATAAACAGTTTCTCGCTGGGTTGGATAACAATTATTTAGCAAGAGTTTTAGCATTAGCATAAACTAATATATCAGAAATTAAATTTGAATCTTTAGGAATAATTTCACTTTTCCTCTAGATAAACATACTTTTATAAACTCGAATCTTGAGTTATTTTAGTATCAATAAATAATCCTTCAGCTTCAGATAAGCTAATTCATATTTTTCAGAACACTTCATTTGTTTTATTTATTATTTCAGGGATTTTTACAATTATCTATGTCATTTTTAAATCTCACTTAGTTTTTATTAGTAAATAAGGTGCGTTTTCCCTACCTGTGCATATACCTGCAAATTTATCTTTATCATGTATAACTACAGCAAGCTACACTAACACTTTTTTCCCAAAAATTATTCTGTAGGGTGCGTCAGCATAGATTTATTTTCGTTATTAAATCATCCACTCAAGCTGACGCACCCTAATTGTTTAGCTGATTTATCAGCAAGATTTTTCACCATCAGCTATGGGTACTTGTTAGGGTTTTCTATCATCAATCCTTCACTGATTACTGCTGTATTCAACTCATTATCTGCGGAAATAAAAGTAATAGCAGGTAATCCATTAGCGATGCAAAGTATGTTGACAGCTCGTCCTGCTGCTAGTTGGATAGCATCATAACCTCGTAAGCCGTAGGTTTGAGATAATATCATTCCAGAATTAATAATATTTTCTGTGATCTCAATAATTTGATAGTCTGTTTGTAGATCACTTTTGAATTGATTACATATTACTGTCGCATCAGTCAAGCTAATACTTCCACCACGCGATCGCCTGGTAATAGCGGCAATAATTTCTACACCAGTTATTGCTGCTATAAATACCTCATTCTTGAGAGTCGGATCGAATAGTCCTAAGATCCAAGCTGATCCAGTTTCGCTGATATAACGCTTGACTAATGCGCTACTGTCCAGGAAATACACTGACATCTAACGGCGTTCCTCAATGATAGTTTCTGAAATAGGCTTTCCCTCAACATGAATTAGTTGCCGTTCGGTTATTATCTCATCAGAAGGATGCTTAATATGCTTCACCAAACCAGCGTCTAATAATGCTTGGTGAAATGCTGCTTGCTTGTGATTTTCGTCTTTATTAGCAAGATGCTTCTGAATCGTCTGATTAAGTTGCTGAAGTTCTTCTATTTCCAGTGTTTCTAATTGTTTAAGTATTTGATGTAGGGTTTCTGCTGACATATTTTCAATTATAATTGCCGACTTATTAGTTATATTATATAATAAGCTATTAGTATTATTAAATAATCAAATTAAAAATAATTGCAGTCAAAATTAAATTATACTGCCTAATAAACTGAAATATATCTAATCTAAATTGTCGCCAAGCGTTAGCGTAGGGATCGCCTGTGCATATACCTGCAAATTGATCCTTATTATGTATAACTACGGTAAGCTACACTAACACTTTTTTCCCAAAAATTATTTTGTAGGGTGCGTCAGCATTAATTGATGTTCATGATGGAATAGTGTACCCAAGCTGACGCACCTTAAATTAGTGTAAGTTAACCTGAGTTCGGGTTAAACATATGAAGGTAAAAGCCACTCAAGTTGAAGGCTA
>NZ_CAWUDL010000173.1:0-1747 GCF_963920945.1 Anabaena sp. CCY 9402-a | reverse complement strand
TGCTATTTGAGTATTTCCGCCAAAAGTGGATGCTCCCAGTGCAGCTTGGGTGCGATCACCTACGGTGGGCGGAACGCCGTCTCTACGAGAGGCTGCGCCAACGCCTACGGCGGGGCGGAGCATCGTCGCGCAAGTTCAATTTCATTAAAAAAAAGCAAATTTATTCTTTATAACGGAAAATAATTGAGTGCTATTGAAACCTTGAGGGGTACTCTTACCATGTTCCGTCTCTCACCAATTTGGACAAAGCAACTACTGTGGAGTATTACTTGTGTAATATTTTTCACTTTAACTTGCAGTTTAATACTACCTGCGGCCTCTTGGGCTGACTCTTCTGGCTTGGGTGTTAAGTTAGGACATCTGAGTGCTTGTCCAGTTTCAGATAACTGTGTTGTGAGTCAGGATGCTGATGCCAAACACACCATTGACCCGATCGCCTATCATGTAGATCGCGACAAAGCACGAGAAACCTTACTCAAAGTTCTCACAGTTGTTCCCCGGACAGAGGTTTTAGAAGAAAAAGAAAATTACATCTATGCGATTTCCAAAAGCCGCATCTTCAAATTTGTGGATGATGTAGAGTTTTATTTACCTCCCAATGAGTCAGTCATTCATATGCGATCGGCATCCCGTGTAGGAGAGTCGGATCTGGGAGTTAACCGTAGGCGTTTAGAACAAATTCGTTTAGCCTTGAAAGATTTAAACATTTAACTACTCAGCGTACTAGCGCAGCTAGCTTAATTTGTTGGGTTGAGTAATCATAGAATACTTCTGATTGTAATTTTCTAGGTTTTTTGAACCCAACCATTTTAAGGCTGACGCGTTAGTACCTCCGCGTTCACCTTCTCTGCGAGACGCTGCGCGAATGCACCCCTCTGCGTTTAAATTCCCCAACTCTTCCTTCTGGAGATTAGACTAAATTATGCTGGCACTAACGAGATAGATATTTGAGTTTAAATCAATACCTAGTATTAATTCTGGTGTTGACGAGCTTTGATGATGCTATGTTCTGGATATTAACTTCAACTATAAAAACAATACAGTAAAATGTTAGAAATTTGTTCTATACCAGGCTGTAAGCAGTTCGTTTCAAAGCCAGGACACCTACTATGTTATGAGCATTGGAAAGCAAATAACCTAAAAGTAAACAAAGCAATCAGTTTTCCACAAGTTGCTAAAGTTATTTCTCAATCTCCTGCATCTGCCAATGTGTTGCTTTCAGCTACCAAAATTAGTGAAAGGCTAGGTTTCTCTAGAAAAGCAATTAACCCTATTCTTGCTGAACTGGGATTATTAGATAAAGTTCAGAATGGTTGGTTAGCTACACGTTTAGGATTAAGTTTTGGCGCAATTCAAAAGTACGATGAGCAGAAAAATAATTCTTATGTTCTCTGGTCAGAAGAAATCTTAAACAATCAGATTTTTATAAACACATTTCGTAAAGCCAGCACACAGGATACAGAACCTAATTTCAGTGATGATAACAACAAGCTAGAATTTCGGGAAAAGTTTCATGCAGGCACTTATCGTACAACTGATGGACACTGGGTTCGTTCAAAAGCTGAGTTAGCAATCGATAACTGGCTATACATGGCAAGTTTAGTTCACGCTTATGAACGCAAACTGCCTATTGAAGAAGAGGTTTACTGCGATTTCTATATGCCGTCTGGTAGAGTTTACATTGAGTATTGGGGCAGGGCGAACGCATCTAAATATTAAGGAGCGATAATCAAGGTGGAATTCGCCA
>NZ_CAWUDL010000172.1:0-1800 GCF_963920945.1 Anabaena sp. CCY 9402-a | reverse complement strand
ATCTAGCATCCCTAGGTTCTATAGATGATGTTTTTTGTCAATGCGTAAGTCCTAGCTCATTAAAAGCAGGGCTTATGGCTTAACTAACTTTCATAATTTTAGAAGAAGGGTTTTACTCAATTGGTATTTCTGTTGTTAATTTAACATATCTAGTCTGAGATAGCCTAAAAATTTTAGTCAGTTTGTGAATGCGGCTATTAAGGATGGTAAAGTACGAAAGCATAATCAAGAATTGCTTTTAATTGATTTAGACATACTGGCTGCCTAAAGCTAATTCTAAAAACCTAGTTTATTTGCTCAACTGAGTTGATGAAAAACCGCCTATGCTGCGGTTTTTTCATGTTTAAAGCTGATAGCATTTCTCTATTTTTCAACAATTAATTTCTGTAACAAAAAACAAATATGCACAATATTCTGATGTTCCGTGATGAAAAACTTTTACGACGTGCGCTTACTCACCGTTCTTATGTTAATGAAAACCCAGGAGAAGGCGAACATAATGAACGCTTAGAATTTCTCGGTGATGCTGTGCTGAATTTTTTAAGTGGTGAATATCTTTATCGTCGTCACCCAGAAAAGGGAGAAGATGAATTAACGCGGCGGCGTTCAGCATTAGTAGATGAAAAACAACTGGCAAAGTTTGCTATTGAAGTCGGTTTAGATTCCAGAATGCGTTTAGGTAAAGGCGCAATTCGAGATGGTGGCTATCAAAATCCTAATTTACTTAGCAGTACATTAGAAGCTGTGATTGGTGCTTACTATTTAGATAATGACTCCAATATTGAAGCTGTGCGTGCAATTATAGAACCATTATTTGATGCTGTCCCTGAACAAATTGTGGTATCTCGCTCTAATGTAGACTCAAAAAATCGGTTTCAAGAATGGGTACAGCGTAATATTGGACCGACTCCTCCCAAATATGTCACAACACAAACAGGTGGTTTGTCTCACGCGCCAGAATTCAAAGCGGAAGTTTATGTGGAAAATCAAAAGTACGGAGAGGGTACGGGACGTAATAAAAAAGAAGCAGAAAAATTGTCGGCTGAGGATGCGTTAGCTAAATTAAAAACACAAGGTTTGTTGTCATAAATATACTTTGATATGCCTGCAAGAGATATTTATCACGATGCTGTTAAGAATGCCTTAATTCAAGATGGCTGGATAATTACGGATGACCCTCTACATTTAAAGTGGGGTCAAAAAGATATGTAGATTTAGGCACAACACAACTCTTAGCCGCAGAATAAGGAACTAAAAAAATAGCTGTAGAAGTTAAAAGTTTTGTTAGTCCCTCAGAAATGGCAGACCTAAAAGATGCCATTGGGGGATTTATCATGTATCGTGCTGTTATCAATCGCCTAGAACCAGAAAGAACATTATATTTGGGTGTGAGGGACAGTATATTTACAACTTTGTTTGAAGAACCAATTGGTACACTTTTAATAGAAAGCGAAAATCTCAAGTTACTAGTTTTTAATCCAGCAACAGAGAGGATTATCCAATGGATACCTTAGATAATTATCGGCACATCATCAAAGAGGTATTAACACCCTACACACAAATTCCTTATTCTTATGCAGATATTAAATGTCAAGCTGTGTTTGATAGCGAAAATGACAGTTATTTACTGATAACTTTAGGCTGGGATGGTGTCAAGCGAATTCATGGTTGCTTAGTTCATCTGGAAATTATTGATAGTAAAATTTGGGTACAACGGGATGACACAGAAGATGGTGTTACCTATGAATTAGGGCTTGCTGAAAAAGTCATTCCAAGGCAAGAGAAAAATTGACTCCGTAG
>NZ_CAWUDL010000171.1:0-1830 GCF_963920945.1 Anabaena sp. CCY 9402-a | reverse complement strand
TCGATGCCTTTCCTCTGACGGCTAATGGTAAACTTGACCGTCAGGCATTACCTGTTCCAGAAATTCGCCCAGAATTAGCTACTGGTTTTGTCGCACCCCAAACTAAAGAACAAGAATTATTAGCCAATATTTGGACGGAAGTTTTAGGGGTGTCCCAAGTCGGGATACATGATAATTTCTTTGAATTGGGTGGTGACTCGATTCGCAGTATCCAAATTTTGGCGCAGGCTAACCAAGTTGGGTTAGATTTTTCTCTTCAGCAGTTATTTCAACACCAAACTATTGCGGAATTGGCGGAGTTGGTGAGTAAGGAAGTGAGTTTTACGCTGACACCGCAGACATCACCTTTTAGTTTGATTGCGGAGATAGACAAGCAGAAGTTAGCCGCAGGATTGGAAGATGCCTATCCTCTGACCGCATTGCAAGCCGGAATGGTATTTCACAGTGAGTTGAGTGCAGATTCTGCTGTTTATCATGATGTTTTCTCTTTCCATCTGCGAGCGACTTTGGATTTACCAGCATTGCAGACTGCAATTGAGCAATTGATGGCTCGTCATGCAGTATTGCGTACTAGCTTTAACTTGACAGGGTTTTCTGAGCCGTTGCAATTAGTGCATCAAAATGTAGATGTGCCTTTGCAGGTGGATGATATCAGTGATTTAACAATGGCTGAACAGCAAGCCGCCATCGATGCTTGGATAGAAACGGAGAAGTATCATAGTTTTGACTGGACACAACCGCCTCTACTACGTTTTTATATTCATCGTCGTAGTGGGGAAACTTTTAATTTAAGTTTTAGTTTCCATCATGCGATTCTCGATGGTTGGAGTGTGGCATCTTTAATCACACAATTATGGCAACAATATTTAAACTTACTCAAACCCTCCCCAATCATTAATCCCCAATCCGCAATCCCCACAATTGCTTTCCGTGATTTTGTGGCATTAGAACGTACTGCTTTACAATCGGAAACGACGCAACAATATTGGCTCGAACAACTCCGTGATGTCACAATTACTGAACTACCACGCTGGCCACAATCCTATTGTGAGGAACTTAGGGGCGAAATAGGGATTCAGGAAGTCGCAATTACGGCTGAGTTGTCCGACAGATTAAAGCAACTGGCTCGCAATGCTAGTGTTCCTCTGAAAAGTGTACTGTTGGCTGCTCACTTACGGGTATTGAACTTACTGGGCAATCAAGCGGATGTATTGACGGGGTTAGTTGCTAACGGTAGACCAGAAAATGCAGATGGGGAAAGGATTTTAGGTCTATTTTTGAATACTTTGCCTTTGCGATCGCACTTAGGCGGTGGTACTTGGTTAGAACTGATTCACCAAACTTTTCAAGCTGAACAAACGGCTTTACCGCATCGTCGTTATCCTTTGGCTGAGATGCAACGTCTCATCGGCGGTCAGCCTTTATTTGAAACGGCGTTTAATTTTGTCCATTTTCACGTTTATCAAGGTGTTTTGGGGTTAAATGAATCTGAAGTTTTAGATTACAAAGCCCTTGAGCAAACTAATTTTACCTTGGTGACTCACTTTAGTTTGGATCTGGTTTCCTCTCAGGTTAATTTAGCCCTGAATTATAAGACAAGCGAACTGTGCCGAGAACAAATAGAAGCGATCGCTACTTATTATGTGAATACTTTAATGGCGATGGTAGCAGCACCGTCAGCACTATATCAAATTCAGCTACTCATCTCACCCACGGAACAACACCAGTTATTACAGAAATGGAATGCTACTGACAGAGATTATGATGATTCGCTCTGTCTGCATCAATTATTTGAAGAACAGGTGCAAAAAACACCAAATGCAATAGCAG
>NZ_CAWUDL010000170.1:0-1934 GCF_963920945.1 Anabaena sp. CCY 9402-a | reverse complement strand
TTTTTTTCTGAGTTAGCCAAAAAAGTATACCTATAGACATATTCCAAAAGAAACCAAGTAGGTATAAGTTCGGGTTCATGGCAAAAGAACCCATAATTACAAACGAACGAGTTGACTCCTGAGAAACTCTTTGCTGTAGGAGTAAAGGTTGAAGACACCAAAAACGGTAAAATTTAGGTACTATAAGGAGTCTCTGACGTGAAAAAACTTTCTAGAGTCAATACCAACTCTAGAATCAAATTATATTGAGATCCCTGACCTGGGCTGGTCTTGTTAGATAATCTCCTGAACGGGATAGTGGCAATACCACTTCACCAATGTAGTAACCATAAAAGCCCAGAACCACGCTCCTAAGCAGGCTTAAAAGCACTATTGTTAATTCGGTTTTAGCTGTCAGGGTACTTTCCATGATACAAGTTTCTCTACATCAGTAACGGGCAGCGAGCGCTACCAGTGGGACGCTCCTAAGAAACACATTCCGTAGCGTTGGAAATAGGGATGAGTTCTAAGCCAAAAGCTTGAGCTTTTTTCTTGAGGTTTTTCAGCGTGCGCTCTCGATATTGTTGCTCATAAGCATCTATACCAGGGTCAGCGTAGGTATCGCCAGATGTCCAAAGACAATAAAAAATGCGTGCCAGTTTATGAGCAGTAGCAGTAATTGCCTTTGGAGAACCCATCCGAGATTGCATACGACGGTAATATGCACCTAAAGCAGAGTGGCTACGACAAAGAGTTTGAGCCGCCATGCGAAAAGCAGTTGCAGCACGGCTAGCAACAGGACGAGTTTTAGAACTTTTAACTTTACCACCAGTAACACGACTACCAGGACATAGACCTAACCAAGAAGTAAAGTGCTTAACAGTAGGAAAGCGTGTAGGGTCTAAACCAACTTCAGACAGCAATACCAATACAGTTAAAGCACCCAAACCATCAATAGCAGTAAAATCAACGCCACTGATTCGATATAAATGTGTACGTAAATCAAATTGTGGTGCATTGCCTGGTTGCTTTTTACCCCGACGTTTGGGTTTAGCTAAGGGCTTTTTTTCGACATCAACTTTATCAGTAAATGAAGTTAGACATTGCTCAATTTGGGTGTCACACTTTTGGATTTGAGTTTGATAAAACTCGTAAACTTGTAATTCTTGTTCAAGGATAAAAACTAATTCTGGACGATAGTCTCCAGTTAAAGAAGCAGCTATTTCTGCCAATGTGGCTTTAATACGCCCATCTTTCAAAGTAGCTAATTTAAGTGGATTGCGTTCCCCACATAGAATTGCTTTAATAATGCTCAAGCCAGTAGTGCCTGTAATATCGCTAATGACTCTATGTAATTGTATGTTCATTTGCGTTAACGCTTTTTGTATCCTTTGTACATGGATACAGGCACTTTTAATGAGATTATCCCTTTGACGTATGTAGCTACGCAAAATACAAATTTGGTCTTCTGGACGGAATGAACCTGACAGTAAACCATAAGTATGTAACTGTTGTAGCCACTGACAGTCTAATACATCTGTTTTTCGGCCAGGTACAGTTTTAACGTAGTGAGCATTGACAAGTCTAACCTCAAAACCGCGACTTTCCAAAATATGGAATACAGGTATCCAATAAACCCCTGTAGATTCCATTGCCACTGTATCAACACCGCACTGCTTTAGAGGTCGGCAGTAAAACAAGCAAAACTGCGTATATTCTCCTCATCCCTTCCCATCGGCACACTAACCCAATGTCTATCAGCACCAATATCGATACCTGCGGCATTCGAGTTGATTTGGGAGAGTAAATTCTGCTCTGAATCTTGCTTTTTTGGCTTTTTATACTTGCTCATAGGACAAGGACTGCATTGATGGCATCGCTGATTTAGATTGGTGTACCATGCCTGGGTAGACAAGTAAATCTAATCTCCTAAACGGGATAGTAGCCTTTGACTA
>NZ_CAWUDL010000169.1:0-1986 GCF_963920945.1 Anabaena sp. CCY 9402-a | reverse complement strand
GTTGGAGGGTTGCCTCCCGCCACAATCGCTCAGTGCCAGGTTCTACTTTTAAATACAAAAAGTCATCCCCAGTAAGTATGGAGGGTGGCTTTTTGTTTGGCTAGTATTTCTAGTATTTTTTGTATGTTGAAACTACACCTTGAGCTTCTAATACAGATGCCACTTGTAAAATAAACGCTTCATTGTAGGGTGCTGCTATCAATTGCACTCCTAATGGCAAACAATTGGGATGCTGAACTGGTACTGATAATACAGGTAAGCCGATGAAAGATAATGGTTGAGTAAATAGTCCTAAGTGGGGACGAACCAGTATTTCCTGTCGATCTAGAGTCATTGTTTGTTGACCAATTAACGGTGCAGCAATTGGTGTTGTGGGGGCTAAAATTATATCAACTTGTTGAAAAAGTTCTCGGATACGATCGCGATACCATCTGCGAAAGCGTTGTGCTTGCAGATACCAATTACTCGGTATTAAGGCCCCTGCTAAAAACCGATCGCGTGTTGCTGGGTCAAAATCTTGGGGACGCGATCGCAATTTTTCTAAGTGTAAATTTGCACCCTCACAGGCTGTAACCACAAATGCAGCAGCCCTGGCGCGGTGTGCTTCTGGTAGAGTGATGTATGTATTCACATCTAAAGCATTTGCTACTTCATGCACCGCGGCTAACGCCTCTGAGTTTGCACCTTGAGCAAAATAATCATCAGCGATGCCTTCGGCAGGCTTCGTCAACGCAATTCTCAGTCCAGAAATATCTTGATTCAGTTGAGGTAATGTTGGTTTTCTCGGACGCTTAGTGCAAACGGGATCGCTATTATCCTCTCCCTGAAGGATATCAAATATTGTAGAAATATCTCTCACTGAACGAGCGAAAGGGCCAATGTGGTCAAGGCTACTAGAGAATAGAGCTACCCCTGCACGAGATAAACGTCCATAAGTTGGTTTAAAACCAAAGACACCACATAACGCTGCTGGCACACGAATTGAACCGTTGGTATCAGAACCTAGTGTAAATGGAACTAACCCAGCCGCCACCGCCGCCGCAGAACCACCAGATGAACCACCAGCTACACGCTGTAAATCATGGGGGTTGCGAGTAGCACCATAATGAAAGTTTTCTGTCACAAATCCATAGGCGTACTCATCCATATTTAAAGCACCGACCAAAACAGCACCTGCTTGCTTGAGTTTGGCTACTGCTGTGGCATCTTGGGTAGCTGGAGGATTTTCGGCATTAATTTTTGCACCAGCCAGAGTTGTTAAACCAGCGATATCAAAAAGGTTTTTGACAGCAAATGGTACACCTGCCAGTAAACCAGGATAATTACCTTGAGCGATTTCTTGATCAATGCGTGCTGCATCTGCCAAAGCTGTTTCCGTAGTGATAGCCGTGAAACAATTGAGTTCGCGATCTCTTTCTGATATTCGTGCTAACGCAGCTTTGGTAACTTCTACAGCACTAACGTGGCCTGCGCGAACAGCAGTGGCAATGGATACAGCATCATTCATGGTTCAAATATGGGTGCAATTTCAATGTCTTCTGGTAGGGGAAATGAATTAACCAGTTGAGCGATCGCTTTTATTCTCTCAAAATTCGCCACTACTCCATCCCGATACTCATCTTTTATCGGCAAATCCAGCAGCAATGCCATTTGATCAACATACACACCCACATCTAACTCTTGAATTTTCATCTCTGTGCCTCTGTGTCTCTGTGGTAAATTATTCTAAACTTACAACTTCTAGCGGTAACTTAAATAAACCATCTTCTTCAGGTTCAAAGTCGATAACCTGATAGACAGCATCAATATTTAACTCACCATAGATATGAGGAAATATATCTCCATCAGCCCCTTCATAGCGAATTTCAGAATGAACTTTATCAGAGTCGATAAAAAGTAATACTAATTCTTTTTGTTGATAAAAAAATTTAGGCTCTCCCAGACTAGATATGTTAAATTAACAACAGAAATACCAATTGAGTAAAA
>NZ_CAWUDL010000168.1:0-2104 GCF_963920945.1 Anabaena sp. CCY 9402-a | reverse complement strand
ACCCAACCAACCCCAACCCCAACCGAACAGACCCACCACCCTAGGAGCGATCGCACCTGGGGAATTTTTATGTCTACAGGGAGGGGGGAGCGATCGCGGTAGTTAGAAGGTCATGCAACAAGCCTTAGCGGTTTGAACAGGCTATGGCTCATTTTTTTATAAACCAAGCCTACAAACGCCACCTACCCCACACCCCAACTAACCAGCATCCACAGTGGTTGGTTGGTTGTGTTGGTGTTGGTGGGTTCTCCGTATATGAGGGGGCGATTTATGTATCTGTCTCAAGTAGGTATATGGTGTCTCAGGGTCAAATTGGGTGAATTTGAAGACCCTGAGACAGGTAAAAGGCTTGTGTGGCAAGGGTTCTAGGAAGTGTCTCAGGGTGACTCAGGTGTCTCAGGGTCTATGTTGAGTTTATGGAAAAAAAAAAGGCTTTACAAAAGTTAACATTTGGTTGGTTTAAAGTGGAATTTTATAAGTTTGTAATTGTAAAGTTTTGTAATGGTTGTTTTTTTTCTATAAATGGAAGGATTGACCCTGAGACACCTGAGTCACCCTGAGACACCCTCTGAAATGCTTACAGAGTAAGGGTTTTAAGTGTCTCAGGGTCAATTTTAAAAGGTAAATTTACCCTGAGACACCATATACCTACTTGAGACAGATACATAGATTTAGCCCAACTTACGTAGAAAAAACCCGCAAAAAGTCTGTAACTGATTATTTTACGAAGGAATAAAAAGACGCTTATTATTTTACGAAGGAATAAAAATAAGATGATCGTAAGGATACCTGAGATTTATTCCTTGAGAGAAAAATAGTTAAATTTAAACCAGACTTAAAACCAAAGGATAAAAATTTACGGTGATAAATCTGGAGTCACGCGATCGCACCACGGGACAGCGCGGGAATTTGGAGTCACGCGATCGCCCTGCCGGAGTTAAAATCTGCGGTAGTAATTTTGTACTAAGTTAAATGTCTATATTGAACGTTCGTTATAAATAAGGTATATTCCCTGATAGGGATTGAAACATAAATAAAACTGCTGCCAATATATAGTGAGAAATTTTGCGAGATTAGGTTATGTTATGAAATGCTGGAAATAATGTGCAAACAAATTGATGCGATTATCGAGAAGCTTAAGCATCTACAAGATATTAAAGAAGAGCTAGAGCGGTTGCCTTTATCGCCTCCTAACGCTTGGATTCATGAATATAAAGTGAGGCGGTATTATGCTGGAAGTAACACCATGCACACGTTTGTATATGCGAAGTGGCAAGCAAAAGAAGCCATTTTTAGGCGGAATCCAAAGAAGCGATCGCGCCGGGGAAGCGGCGACTTCACGAAAAATAAGCATATTGGGCGGGTGGGCAGCAGTTCGGGGCTGGGTATGGATCTCTCCGTGGTAGATGCTTATCAAGCGTGGGAGAATCGGCAGAAATTAGAGGCAATTGAGAAGGCACTGGCTGATGTGGAAACCACACTTGAGAAGGTTATGCCTTTAATTTTTAGAAAGGCATAACCTTCTCAATCGCAGGTAACGCGATCGCACTTGGGGAGATGCGCGGGAATTTGGATACGGGAATTTTGATTGGGGGTGGTGATGGCGATCGCAGTTCGGGGAAGCGCGGGAATTTGGAGTCATGTGATCGCACTGTTGGAGATGCGCGGGAATTTATGTATGTACAAGGGGATATGAACAAAGATAAGAATACGACGTGAGGTTTATAAGTGTACAAGGGGATATGTGCAGAGATGTGAGCAAACCAAAGCACAAATATTAAATAATCATTAAGATTCATCTATGTACTAGGGAGTTAGTCTAAGGGTATCCACATACAAGCGGGGTAGTATCTTGATACAAGGGGGCTAGTAAAAGGCGTGTACTTACATGAATATACTTACAAGGCAGGTAGTGCGTAGATAGACGCGGGAAACTATAAGGGTACAAGGGGGCTAACGTATATATACAAGGGGGCTAGTATAGACTGAGGATGGTATTACAAGGGGGCTAGTGCATATAACGTATGTACTCACAAGGGGGCTTGTTAAGAGCCTGGACTTAACACCTGGACTCTCTAGAGAGTCCAGGTGTTAAGTCCAGGCT
>NZ_CAWUDL010000167.1:0-2525 GCF_963920945.1 Anabaena sp. CCY 9402-a | reverse complement strand
TGACTACGGAGTCAATTTTTCTCTTGCCTTGGAATGACTTTTTCAGCAAGCCCTACATACAAAAATATCCAGATGTAGTTTATACGTATGATGTAACTCATGCAATGGCTTTATTACTCAAACATGAGCTAGCTAATTCCGAAAAATATCAATCTTTTATTCAAAAATGTAATCAGTGTCGGCATCAACTTCAACAAACCGAATTAGCCTTTATATCTCCACCATCGCAACGCTCTCAATGTCGTTATTTCAATGTAGAGAAGTTGATTAATTGGGCGGAAAAACTGTTGAAATGTCCAATTGAGACTTTATTAAAATTAGCAGAAACTTCTGACCCGGACATTTTCAATCAAAGATGGCATCGCTGATTTAGATTGGTGTACCATGCCTGGGTGGACAAGTAAATCTAATCTCCTAAACGGGATAGTAGCCTTTGACTACTTCACCAATACTATTGCCAATATCACCCAGAACCACGCTCACATTCGGACGAATACTGCACCAGTGTAATAACGGCTTTTGCTGTCATGGTACTTTTTCAGTGTATAAGTTATTGACCCTCAAACTCTTGTTAACAGTGTTTCTTTCATTTATTGTGGGCGTGTAATCGCGCCCGTTGGTCGCTCACATCTTGCACCTGGAAATATGTATGTCAAAACCCGAACTACGTGTAAGGTGAGCAAGACATTCAATATCAAGTAAAAGAAGATACAGAACTATGTGAGGAAAAATAGATTCTCTTGCTGTTTGTGCAGCTTGTCCCCAATCAGGTGGGGATGCTGGCTAGGCTGTTGACTCTGTACCTTTTTTATGGGTAAAACTTCATGCAGTTTCTGTGTCTTCACAATCAGGAGAAAATAATATTTTTCGTTTCGAGAGCGAAGACTGACCAAAAACCTGAAGAAACCATGCTTCAACATCAGCAAAGCTAATATTTAAAAGGGCATTTTTAACAACAGTAGTTGTTAAATCCATAGTCGATAGACATATGGTTAGTAGCATTTGACTGATTTCTTTAAATGGACAGCGAGCAGAAAATTGCTTGTATTTTCCAAAGAGTGATTCAATGACATCAGAAGTAGCTAAAAAAGTACCTTCATGCTTGATTTTGTGGCATTGAACAGCTAGATAATCGAAAATATCTTGTTGCAGTTTCTGAAGATAAGGAGCATCAAAAGATAACTGATTTTTGGCGAAACAATCAAGAGAATTATGATTGATTCCTGCTTGTTTAAGCTCAGTTTCAATACTGCGTGTTAGCGATACCATTTGATTCCACTTAATTAAATCTGATTTATAATCGTTTAACCACCCCAACTTGTCTCTTACTTTTTGATAAATCAGCGAAGGTGCAATATCTGGAATAAGGCTAATTAGAGTTTCCACTGATGAGTTTAATAACTTAATTCCCCAATCAGTTAGCCTTTCAATATTAAAATAACGACATTGAGAACGCTGTGATGGCGGAGCTAAAAAAGATAATTCTGTTTGCTGTAATTGCTGCCTACATATGCTACACTTTTGGATAAATGATTGATATCTTTTATCTGATTCTAATTGATATTTTAATAGTAATGCCATTGCGTGAGTCACATCATGCGTATAAATTACCTCTGGATTATTTTCTTGATATAGCTTGATTCCACGAGCCAGGTCACTACTATTATCTGCAACAATTTGTCTTGGTACTCCCACCCTTTGGCTAATTTTATCTAATTGCTTTTCTATGATTTCTCCTTTGGTAGACTCCATTATTTCTATTGCTAGTATTTCTACGTCTTTATGTGATAACCCTCTCTTTTCCTCAATTACATTTGATAATAAGTATTCCTGTGACACCCCTAGCACAACTAAAGCTTTATGTTTTCCTAATGCTAAAGTAAAATCTACAATGTAAATCCAATCCCTGCGATACTCTTTTTCTCTTTTCAACTCATATATTGCTATTCTTCCTAACCATTTTCTAATACAGCTAAAGCTAGGAGTTGCCTGTGATTCACAATCATTAAATAATTCAAAAACTTTCTCTACACCTCTAAAACTAATCCCACTGTTGATTAACAAATGTATCGCTTGCTGAATTGTTTTTACATCATAATAGTGACCCTTAATCTTTAAGTCTGTTTCACCCATCTCCAATTCTATGTCGGCTGATTGGTCTTCGATTTCTGCTTTTTTTCGGTCTCCTCCTCCAACTTCAGTTCTTTTAACTTTGCTTCTGCCGCCATCGCACGCTTTTTCCACTTCTCTCTCGAATTCGTTAAGTCTCTCACTTTTATTTCTAAAGCTCTGATTTGCTTCTGTTTTAAGACCGCCTTCTCTTTCCAGTTTTCTCTACCTTTCTTGAACAATCTGGCTAATCTACTCACTGGGCTTTTAAACTCTTGCATAGACTTTGACTTTGCTCGATTTTTCCGACACAATTATTGTATGAACTAATTCTGCCTTAAAACCAACAAAGTCAACAGCCTAGTCAAAGGCTACTATCCCGTTTAGGAGATTAGATTTACTTGTCTACCCAGGCA
>NZ_CAWUDL010000166.1:0-3115 GCF_963920945.1 Anabaena sp. CCY 9402-a | reverse complement strand
ACGACCTATATTCATCAATTCACTATTTTGTTATTCTGTCAATACGTAAGTCCTAGAGTAATGAGTTTTGAGTTAAAAAACCGATGGACTAACACCCTACTACGCTAACAGCACTCAGTAGAGTTTAGTATATTGCTGAAACCTTAAAAAATTGATTGATTACGCGTCGCCGGATAGATTTTTATGGGATAGATAATTTGGGGAATGATAAATATGTTCACTCTCAATCCACTTTTAGCAGATTACCGTGCAGATTTTACTTACACTGAGAAAATTCTCGATCTTGTGTTTGTTGTTGGCGATCGCTGCTTGTCAAAGAGTCCAGTCTCAGAATACGCGACTGCCTGCTCTCCCACAAGACCCATTGGTGAAAGTTTACTTTAATCAATCTGAGTCTTCCGAATATCGAGAACCTTACCGTCAACAAACTCGATTGGGAGATAACTTAGAACAGCAGATTATTGATGCCATTTCCCAAGCTAAATCTACCATAGATGTCGCAGTACAAGAATTACGTTTACCGGGAATTGCCCAAGCTTTAAGCGATAAATACAAGGCTGGGGTTAAAGTCAGGGTAATTTTAGAAAATAACTATAGCCGTCCCTGGAGTAGTTTCACTGCTGAGGAAATCAAGAAATTACCCCTCAGAGAAAAAGACAGATATTTAGAATATTTTAAATTTGTAGACCAAAATCAAGATAATCAACTCAGCCAAGAAGAAATTAATCAAAGAGATGCTTTGATAATTTTACAAAATGCCAAAATTCCGTTGATAGATGATCAAGCGGATGGTTCAGCAGGTAGTAGCTTGATGCACCATAAATTTGTGATTGTAGATAATCGGATTGTCATTATTACTTCAGCTAATTTTACCTTGAGTGATATTCATGGAGATTTCACTAATCCTACCAGCTTAGGTAATCCTAATAATTTCTTAGAAATTGATAGCCCAGAGATAGCCACTTTATTGACAGAAGAATTTAATCTCATGTGGGGTGATGGCGTAGGAGGTAAACCAGATAGTAAATTTGGTTTAAAAAAACCTGTGCGCTCTCCCGAAACAATTACATTAGGTGACAACAAAATTACCATACATTTCTCTCCTACTTCACCTACCCAACCTTGGAGTAATACCAGTAATGGGTTAATTGGTGAAACTTTAAATTTATCTACTCAATCTGTTGATATGGCATTGTTTGTCTTTTCTGAACAACGCCTTGCCAATATTTTAGAAACCCGTCATCAACAAAATATATCAATTCGGGCTTTAATTGACAGACAATTTGCCTATCGTCCTTACAGCGAAGCTTTAGATATGATGGGGGTGGCTTTAAGTAATAAATGTAAATATGAATTAGATAATAAACCTTGGAAAAATCCTATTACTACTGTTGGCGTACCTACTTTACCTAAAGGAGATTTATTACATCACAAATTTGCTGTAGTTGATCAACAAACAGTAATTACAGGTTCTCATAACTGGTCAGATGCTGCTAATAATGCTAATGATGAGACGTTAATATTAATTGAAAATCCTGTTATCGCTGCTCATTATGTGCGTGAATTTGCACGTCTTTACACTAAAGCTAAAGTTGGTGTACCAGAAAATGTTCAAGCCAAAATTCAATTAGAACAGAAACAATGTCCTCAGATTTTAACTCCAACTTCTAGTACAGATAAAATAAGTAAAATCGTAAATCTCAATACAGATAATTGGGAAAAATTAGCAACTTTACCAGGGGTTGGTAAAAAATTAGCGGACAAAATTATCATTGCCCGTCAACAAAAGAAATTTACCTCATTACAAGATGTAGAAAAAATTCCAGGAATAAGTAATACAATGATAGACAATTGGCAAGGTTATATTGAATTATAAAAATTTTATTTCGTAGTCAAGAATTGAGTCAATAATTGAGCAGAGGGAATGAAATTCATACCACTACTGATAGGATTAATAGTTTTCAATTCTCTAGCAACTTCCAGCGTAACGTGGGCGCAAGATAAAACCTTGAATCTGGCTGAATCATCTGTAATCTCCCACAGACAAAACAAGCCTTTATTTGGACTCAAAATTGTACTTAACGCTGGACATGGTGGTACAGAATTGGGTGCAGCCGGCGCAACTGGTTATTTAGCAAAAGACTTGAATTTGCAAGTGACAAAGTTATTGCGGGATGAGTTAGTGCAGCGAGGTGCAACTGTAGTGATGACTAGGGAATCGGATCAAGACTTGTCTCTTGCAGAACGTCAGAAAATTATAGATCAAGAATCACCTGCGATCGCTCTTACATTTCACTATCGATTTCTCCCAGATGATGGTGATGCGGAAAATACCAGAGGTGTGAGTAGCTATTGGTATCATCCCCAAGCCCATAGTCTAGCTGTCTTACTACACAACCGTCTAGTTGATGATTTAGGTAGACCTTCTTATGGTTTGTATTGGCAGAATCTAGCACTCACACGTCCCCATAGTGCGCCATCAGTGTTATTAGAGTTAGGTTTTATGAGCAACCCTGACGACTTTGAGGAGGCGACAAATCCCCAGGAACAAAAGAGGTTAGTCAAAACTCTAGCAGAGGGTATTACTGAGTGGTTTAGAAGCCTGTAAGGCGTTGCGACTGAAATGACACTACCGCAATGACACTGTTAAAACTAATATAGCTAATCCGTCTACTTTAGCTCAACATCACTTATCTTTTTACAGATGGATAAAATTAGAATTCTATTTCTGTCATCTGATCCCAGCGATGCTGGTCGTTTACGTTTAGGACAAGAGTTACGAGAGATACGTGAGAAACTACAACTCTCGAAGCAAAGAGATACGTTCCAACTGGATGCTCGCGAAGCCGTGCGTCCAGGAGATATAACTCAAGCAATTTTTGATGTCGAGCCGCAGATTGTTCACTTTTCAGGGCATGGAATGAGTACAGGTGAACTATGCTTTGAAAATATTACAGGAACTGTTCAACCTGTTGCTCCTTCAGCACTTAGCAGTTTGTTCGAGCGAGTATCAACACACGTTCAATGTGTAGTTTTGAATGCTTGTCACTCAGAGAGCCAAGCAGGGCGAACGCATCTAAATATTAAGGAGCGATAATCAAGGTGGAATTCGCCA
>NZ_CAWUDL010000165.1:0-3417 GCF_963920945.1 Anabaena sp. CCY 9402-a | reverse complement strand
AAATTCTCCGAGAATTTGGTAAAAACTATGTAATTAATTTTGTTTAGCTACTTATCATATAAACCGAAAGAGTTCGGCGGAAATATTCCTACATTTGTTGTCTCTCTTCGATATTTACCTTTGGGTGCAGAACCGTAGGGATATTTACCGTCATAGTTCACTAAATCTGTGGTGATGGTTTCCCCAAAATAAAACGGCGTAGTTGTCCCTGCGCGACAGGCATATTCCCATTCGGCTTCGCTGGGTAGCCTGTAGGGTTTTCCTGTTTTCTGGCTCAATTTTTCACAAAACTCTACCGCATCATCCCAACTGACTCGTTCTACAGGTCTTTTCTCTCCTTTGAAGCTAGCAGGATTTATCCCCATGATGGCTTGATACTCTGCTTGGGTGATTTTATATTTCCCCATGAAGAAGCCGGGAACTCTCACCTGACGCTGGGGACTTTCTCTATCAAGTCTTTCCGCCTCGCTTTCCGGTGAACCCATTGTAAATGTTCCCCCTGGTATCTGCACCATTTCCAGTTTGACACCATTCCCCAAGTCTTCTGCAACGTATATTGCTTCCTCATTGCGGCGGTTGATGATGCTTCCCTGTGAGTTTACTTTCACCACTTCAAATTGAAAGGTTTGTGATGTAGATGGCTTTTGATCAAAACCATATTGACAATGCAACAAGTTCTCAATTGCCTCTAGCTCCTGATCAAGTTTCTTTAGCTCAATTTTCTCCTGTTTAAGTTGCTCTTCTAATTTAAACTTTTCTGTGGCACTAGTCTCAATAGCTAATTGTTTTCCAATAAGCTTGAGTTTATCATTCCGAATTTCCCACTCGTGCTGAAGTCTCTCTCGTTCTGCTTCCAGTCGCTTTCGTTTATAATCCGTCATTATTCTGCTAAATCTAGATTTCTATTGAGTTTCAAACCACTGGCGCAAGACTCACAGCAAATTACTACTGTTGGGACGGGTTGATTTAGCCTCAATATCAGGGGAATCATCAGAGAAAAAGAACACCTGATTAACATTGCATCCCGCTTGGCATAATTTAGCGGTTGCAAATAATCATAGTAGTTAACGCCGATCGCGATCGCTAAATTTTTCGCCATTTCATTTTGGTTCTTGTCGCCGAAATACCAGTTTAATCGCGCCTTTCCCGCCTGCTTTCGCACCGTTACCGATTAATTTGACTTCACCTTCAGCACTGATTTCTACGGATAATTCAATTTCATCTAGCTGCATTCCGCCGTTGGCTTGTTGTTCTGCGCGGTTAAATAAGCGTCCCACTACTTCTAGGAAGTGTGTCATTTCTTGACTTTGACTGCATCGCCTACGCTTTTAGTGGTTTCTTCTCTCCAAGTGCGGGTATTACCACTTATACCTTTAACACCATCGGTAACGGCAATTTGCGGTGCTGCATCTGTGACTATCCAAATGCTGTCTGAGGGTGTGTTTGTCATAATTATGCTGTTTTTTAGTATTTTCGCATAAGTATATGTATATAGGGATTATCTCACGCAGAGGCGCAGAGAGAGCGCGCGGGGGGTTTTGGTATGATGGCGATCGCTTCTATTAAGCTGATTGAATCACTCGTTATTTACAATGGAAGAATACCCTTGCAAATAAATCTATGAATGTATCCTTAACTCCAGAACTTGAACAATTCATCCAAAGTCAGATTGCAAGTGGTAAGTATGCTTCAGCACAGGAAGTCATTGTTGATGCTCTCAAAACTTTGGCTGCAAAGGGTCATATTGTGACAGCAGTACAGCCAAAAACACCAGAAGAATTAGGCTGGCCTCCTGGTTTTTTTGAACAGACGGCTGGTTGTTTACAAGATGATCCTCTGGTGCGATATCCCCAAGGTGAATATGAATTGCGGGAGTCGTTAGAGTGATTTATTTATTAGATACCAATGCTTGTATTGTTTATCTAAATCGTCCCATATCTGGTGTGCGGCGGCGGTTAGAATCTTTATCACCACAGGATGTTGCTGTTTGTTCAGTTGTGAAAGCTGAACTTTTTTATGGTGCAGTCAAAAGCAAAAATCCTCAACGCTCTTTGGCTGTACAGTTAGCTTTTCTCAGTCGTTTTATTTCTCTGCCTTTTGATGATGTAGCCGCTCAAGTTTTCGGTGAAATTCGTGCTGAGTCGGCAATTTTAGGGACGCCTATCGGCCCTTATGATTTGCAAATAGCAGCGATTGCGAAAGTCCATAATTTAATTTTAGTGACGCACAATATCAGTGAATTTAGTCGAGTGAAGGGCTTACAGATTGAAGACTGGGAGAATGATGGCTGATTTTGTGGAAGCGATCGCCATCTTCAGAGACAATGGTTTTAGATCCCCCCAACCAGAGGTAAATTTTATCATCTTCAATATCACAATTACATCTTTTTGTCATTTCAATTGGCCGTAAAAGCATTAAAAATTTACACTTAAAAGTAAGCAAAAAGTAAGAAATAGATTTTTTGTAAAAAGCTGAGATTTAGATATAGTAAGGAAAAATAATGGTACGACCGCGCAAGCTCTTTGCTCAACATTGGCTCAAAAGTGATAAGGTTTTGGATGCGATCGTCAAAGCGGCGGAGTGTAGTACAAATGACCGCATCCTGGAAATCGGCCCCGGTACAGGTATTCTCACACGGCGTTTACTACCTTTAGTACAGTCTTTAGTAGCTGTGGAAATTGACCGCGATTTATGTAAGTTATTAGTCAAACAGTTGGGGAATAAGGAGAATTTTTTACTGCTACAAGGTGACTTTCTCACCCTAGATTTGGCTACAAACTTGGCAGCATTTCCTAACTTTCAAAAGCCAAATAAAGTTGTTGCTAATATCCCCTATAATATTACAGGGCCAATTATTGAGAAATTATTGGGAACGATCGCCAACCCTAACCCTACACCTTTTGATTCGATAGTGTTATTAATTCAGAAGGAAGTAGCGGAAAGATTATATGCGAAATCCGGGTCAAGAATATTTGGTGCATTATCAGTAAGGGTGCAGTATTTAGCTGAGTGCGAATTAATTTGTCATGTCCCCGCAGCTGCATTTCATCCACCACCAAAAGTAGATTCCGCCGTCGTGCGCCTGCGTCCCCGACAGATAGAAATCCCGGCGGATGACCCAAAAAAATTAGAGAATTTGCTAAAGTTAGGCTTTGCCGAGAAACGCAAAATGCTACGGAATAATTTGCAATCTGTTATTGATCGCGATCGCCTGAGCCAATTACTGGAACAATTAAATATAAACCCCCAAGTTAGAGCTGAAGACCTCAGCACTCAGCAATGGGTAACTCTGAGTAACACACTCACAACCAGCTAAACGCCGCGCTACCGCTAACACAACTCAGCAATAGGTAACTACTCAAAACTCAGCACTCAGCACTCAGCACTCAGCACTCAGCACTCAGCACTCAGCACTCA
>NZ_CAWUDL010000164.1:0-3461 GCF_963920945.1 Anabaena sp. CCY 9402-a | reverse complement strand
AACTCAGCACTCACAACTCAGCACTCAGCACTCAGCACTCAGCACTCAGCACTCACAAACTGTTCACTGATTTAATTAACCCGTTCAATATTACCGACTTTTACCCAACCTTCCTGTTTACTGCCTTCGATACGAATTTTTAGCCACTTTTTATCTTGGTTTTCTTCCAAAACAATAATATTTTGTTTAAACGCAACACTGCCAACGCGCTCGGCATCTTGTTTAGGTTCAGCACGTAAACTTAACCCTTCAGACCAAGTGACACGCCCTTGATAAGCTCCTGGTGGCAATGCTTCTGATGATTCTGTAGGAGTTGGAGTTGCGGAGGGGGTAGGAGAAATTATTGCTTTAGGAGTAGGTGTACTTTTTAAGTCAGTTTTTTGCGGATTTGAAGTTTGGAGGGCAGGGCTATCATTGGCATAAGTCGGTTTAGTAGGGGGTATAGCAGTTCTATTCATGAAATAGAGTGCCACAGCTACACCGCTACCAACTAAAACTGCGATCGCTAATAAAAATCCCAATATAAACTTTAGTAAACCAGAAACCATAGTTATGTCCTTTTTAATAATCAATAGTTAATAGATTTTTCCCCAATCCCCAGTCCCCTATTAATCAATAGTCCATATTAGTCGATGATTAACTCTGAATTATGGACTATTGCAAGTGAATTGACCAACTATATGGACACAAATTACCGTAGCTTCCCGAAGGTATCGCTTAAAGGTGTTTGTTTTGAAGCTAAACGCGCTCTCCCTGCTGCTGCCCATTCTTGCAGTTTTTGGATTTGCTCTACAGCTGTGCGGGCTAAGGGGATAATTTGACTGGCGGCTTCTAAAACATCGTCCGTGGTAAAGTCTCGGTTTTGGCTAAATCCAATGTGCATGGCTTCAATTAAAGTTTGCTCGATTTCTGCCCCTGAAAAATCGGGTGTTTCGTATGCTAATCGGATGATGTCATAATTTTTCAAATTGTGGGGGCGTAGTCGGGATAAATGCACATTAAAAATAGCTTTTCTTTCATCTTGGCTAGGTAAACCGACAAAGAAAATTTCATCAAACCTACCTTTGCGCAGCATTTCCGGCGGTAAGGCTTGGATGTCGTTGGCGGTAGCTACCACAAATACAGGTGAGGTTTTTTCAGCTAGCCAGGTAATAAACGTACCAAATACACGGCTAGTTGTTCCTGCATCACCTTTACTACCCAGTCCAGAAAAGGCTTTATCTATTTCATCAATCCACAAAATGCAGGGGGCGAGAGCTTCTGCTACTTGGATCATTTGGCGGGTGCGAGATTCTGATTCACCCACCAACCCAGCAAACAAGCGTCCTACATCTAGCCGGAGTAGTGGTAAATGCCAGTGATGGGCGATCGCTTTTGCCGTTAATGATTTGCCAGTTCCCTGAATCCCCACCAATAATAAACCTCTAGGATGGGGTAAACCGTACTGACGCGCCCGTTCAGTAAACGAGCCTCCCCGCCGCAATAGCCAATCTTTGAGGTTATCTAGTCCGCCAATATCAGAAATTTGCTCAGTGGCGGGGTAAAAGTCGAGGATTTGGGTTTGGCGGATGGTTTGGCGTTTTTCCTCCAAAACTAAATCTACGTCTTCTGGTTGTAATTCGCCGTGGGTGGCGATCGCCTTGGCCAAAACCCGCCGAATCCTCTCCATTGATAGTCCTTGGCAAGAGCGCACCAAATCATCTAAAACTTTGCCAGACAGTGAGTTACCAGTGGCTTGTAGTAAGCGTTCTACCTCTGTTGTAATTTCGGGGGCGGCGGGTAAAGGGAACTCCACAACCGTTAAGATTTCGGTTAAATCATCAGGAATCGCAATGCGTGGTGATAACAAAACAATATTTTTGGGTTGAGACTTGAGAAGTCGCGCTAAATTGCGGAGTTTGCGAGCGATCGCCACATCATCTAAAAACCGATGATAGTCCCGTAAAATTAAGACGGCTGGGGCTGAAGCAGATAATTTTTCTACAAATTCTAAAGCTTGTAGAGGGTTACGCCGTCCAAATCCCTCATCATTGGGGTTTCCTTGACAGCCATCGACAAAATCCCAAGTATATACAGGGCGATTCCCTTGATTGTTGGCTTCTTCTCGGATTGCTGCTTCTACCCGTTCCTCTTCATAGGTGGGAATATAAATTAAGGGGTAGCGAGCGCGTAGCAGCAGTTTAAACTCTTCGCGAAAGTTCATATATAGCCATTAGTTGTTAGTTGCTCTTGATGGCAATGTACAACAATTCCTATCTGCTTTGATTTTTGTTCGCGCAGGGTGGCGTAGCCATACTTAATATATTGATAATTATTTTTAGGGTGCGTCGCTCATCTCCCGACTACCTGAAATTAACGGCAACTGTAACGTCAACCTTGCTGTTGTAATAATGTATTAGCCCAAGCAGCATCATTTTCTTGAAGGGGTGGAACTGGCTTTTGCGTATAGTCTATAGCCAGATCAAATCCAGCGCGATCGTATACACCATCTATTAATACTTTTAAATCTATTATTGGTTCGACATCACCCCGACGCAAGGGTAATAAAAAAGTTGGAATCTGCTCTTGCAACCCAAAAGGGTATAGTTCTGCTTTGGGACGGGATGGGCTACGACTCACCAAAATTCGATAATGTGATTGAATTTGCATACCCAAAATAGGCATAGGCTCACCACAACGTAACAAATCGATTTCTACTAAATGAGTTGAGCTACCTAATATTTGCTGACGCTTAGTTTCGTATGCTTTTCTACCCTCACCAGAACGCTTATTTTTGGGTGACAACACCTCAATTACTGTGACAACTTCCCCAGTTCCCACTTCTCGCACCTCTAGATATGCCTCCCTTACTTCTTCTGGGATGGGAACGCTGACAGTCATGGGTTTTGCAGGTGGTGAAGCTACCGCGAGTGGAGATTGTTCCTTCTCAGAATTGGTGAGAGAACGCCCCATAAGTACATCAGGGATACCAACTAAGGCAGCATTTTCATCTGTCATCTGATACACTCGTTTTTCTACAGCTACACGGTATTTAGGTCGTAGTTGAGGAGCAACGGCATCAGCGATCGCAATAATTAATCTACTATGAACTTCAGGCCAAAGTTCTGGATTTTCAAGGTAGGGATTCATCCCTGGAAACGGTGAGGGCATAGATTGGTCGTGATAGAGTTCTTAAGGCTGATCCTAGCAATCTACTATTGTTATGAATAATTCACAAATTTGGTATATTGTCAAGTGTAATACTGGTAATTGCAAAATCGTCCCCAGCCAAGAAGTTGAGGACTATGGTGTCAATATTATCGACCAGTGGGGGCCGTTTAACTCACAGGAAGAAGCGATCGCTAGAAGAGTTGGACTCATCAGGTCTGGCAAATGCCAACCTCAATGAGTGCTGAGTGCTGAGTGCTGAGTTATGAGTTATGAGTTATGAGTTATGAGTTATGAGTTATGAGTTATGAGTT
>NZ_CAWUDL010000163.1:0-3650 GCF_963920945.1 Anabaena sp. CCY 9402-a | reverse complement strand
ACCACTCACTTTTTTTATTCTTAATACTGCTTAATCCTTAACCGAGAAGTATTGCTTTGTACTCGAAGTCACAAGAAAAACTCAACCAGTTAATCAACAATAACTCTCAGTGAATTTGCCATCGAAATACATGAATTATGAGTTACAGCTAGAGACTAACAACAATGCCATTTTATCTAGTTTTTGGCATGGTTATCAGATACAAAAGACTGTTGATCCTACATATTGGCAATTACGCCCTTTATTTCAGTTATATTATTTATTGAGTTGGGTAAGTAATAAGTCATTAGAACAGCAGCAGATTATTAAAGAATTAAAACAACAAATTCTATTACGTTGCCAAGTATAAACATCCTTTTTATCCCAATTGAAAACTAATGAGTTGAAAACCCAAAATCACAACTATAAAAACACAATTTATCTGTGCAACAGCATCAATTACTCAGCTAATGTTTAAATTTAGACATATTAGCTATTATCGGCAAATTGAAAGTTTTGCAATAAATCATAATATTAAGGTGAGCAAGTAATGAGTATTCACTTTAGTGGTACATGGACTGAGCAGCAATATAACCACTTTCAGAAACTTTGTATGCCGACATTTTTAAAATGGCTATTTAAATGGTTTCCCTGGTTTGGGCTTGGTTATATCTTAGTAAAATTATTATTTTATCCTGGTTATCTAGCAAGTTTTTCGCTAGTTTTCGATGTCTTGATTATTTTGTATTTTTTGGTATTTCTCCCCAAGCTGAGAGAACGTCAAATTAAACGAGCATGGCAAAGCAACAAGCTGATACAAGGAGAAATATCTGGGGTGGTAGATCAAGCAGGTGTTATTTGGCGTAATGCTTACGGCGAAATGAGATATCCTTGGGATCTCCTACTGAAGTATAAGCAGGAAACAGATATTGTTCTGCTATATACAGCTATCAATCAAGCACTTATACTGCCACGTATTTTTTTTCAATCGGAAGAAGATTGGCAAGAATTCAGACAATTAGTTGTAGAAAAATTACAAAACAAATAGCATAGTTATATTTGCATAGTTTGTCTCAATTAAACCTAGATATAAATAATTATCCTGAAAATTGCTAGCAAAGCTAATAAAATCAACTTTAAATAAAATGTGTAAAAATAAATCAACTAGACAACATAATTTCGAGCATAATAGCAAATTCAAAATTGCTTATGGTATCGCCGGAACTGTAATATTTTCTCTAGCTCAATTTGTTTTACCTGTGGCTGCACAAATAACTAATTCAAATGAGATGGACAAAACACAAGCGGAAATATCTGCTAGTAAATGTCAATTTATGGGACATTTTAGCTCTATTAACTCCGTAGAGATTAGCCCAGATGGGAAAACATTCATTAGTGCTAGTGGCGACAATAATATCAAAGTCTGGGATATTTTCACAGGTAAGCTAATCCGCACATTTAAAGATGCAGGATATAGGGTTGTAATGAGTCACGATGGACAAACCCTGATCAGTGCTAGTCAAGATGAAACTATCAAATTGTGGGATGTCACCACTGGGAATTTAATTCGTACATTAGAAGGGCATTCCGACTTGATTCAGTCCCTATATATCAGTAAAGATGGCAAAATTTTGATTAGCGGTAGTTGGGATAAAACAATTAAATTATGGGATATCTCTACAGGAAAATTAATCCGTAGATTCAGAGGTCATTCTGAATGGGTTAATTCTGCAATTATTACTCCAGATGGTGCTACTGTCATTAGCGGTAGCTCTGACAAAACTATTAAATTATGGGATATTAAAACTGCTAAAGAAATTCGCACACTCAAGGGACATTCCTATGGAGTTTCTCCTCTAGCCATTAGTGCGGATGGGAAAATGCTTTTTAGTGGTAGTTACGACAGCACTATTAAAGTGTGGGATATGGAAACCGGAAAGGAAATTCGTACACTTCAAGGACATTCCGGAATGATCGAATCATTAGCTATTAGTTCAGATGGAACTACTTTAGTTAGTAGTGCTTGGGATAACAGCATCAAACTGTGGGATATTAAAACGGGAAAGTTACTCCGTACATTGGGCAACCCTATCAAAGAATTAGAATTATCAGATTCATCACCTAAAAATCCTCCGAGTGGCGCATTTTCCATTGTTTATAGGGGTTCACCTACTAAAGTAGCTATTAGCCCAGATGGAAATACTATAGTTACTGCTAATAACAACATTCAACTGTGGGATATTGAAACGGGACAGCCAACTCACACTATCGAAGGAAATTTCGATTGGTTTCAATATGTTGCCATCAGCCCAGATAATAAAAGTCTAGTTAGTCTCAACTCTGACAACACCATCAATTTATGGGATTTTCTTACTAATAAGAAAATTTGGAGTATCAAAGAGAATTGGGTTCGTTCCGTTGCTATTAGCCCGGATGGGAATACCCTAGTTACTGGTAGTTGGGGTGATAAAACAATTAAATTATGGAATCTCCAAACGGGAAAGTTAACTCGTGCATTTGAGGATACTGGGGTTAACAATGTAGTAATTAGCTCGGATGGTACTATCCTCCTTAGCTCTCATAACGAGATAATTAAATTACGAGACATTCTTACAGGTAAAGTGCTTCAGACATTGCAAGGTCATTCCTTCCAGGTGAATGCGATCGCTATCAGCAAAAATAACGGTACTCTGGTTAGTAGTAGTGTTGGTGACGAAATCATACTCTGGGATCTTCGCACTGGTAAGTTAATCCGCACTTTGAAGGAGAACACAGTAGAAACTGGTAATCCTGAAAGTGCAATTTCAGTCACTTCCATTACAATCAGTCCCGATACTAAAACTGTTGTTAGTGGTTATGTAGATGGAACAATAATATTCCAAGATTATCTCACAGGAGAAAATATTCGCACACTCAAGGCGCATTCCGGTGGAGTTTCTGCTGTAGCTATTAGTCTAGATGGTAATACTCTCGTTAGTGGTAGCTCTGACAATAATATTAAACAGTGGAATATTCGCACTGGGGAACTAATTCGTACTTTGGAAGAGCATCAATATAACATTTCTTCGCTTACTATCAGTGACGATAGTAAAACTTTAGTCAGCAGTAGCTACGATAATACCATGAAAATATGGAACATGACTAATGGCCAATTATTAAGTACATTTTGTAACTCAAAGTGAGCTTACATACTTCATATTATTTTCATGAGTCTTATATTCTGGTATTGATCTGAGACACGCGGCTCAATATGTTCTAATGCCAACCAGGAGATTTATCTAATGTGCATTACTAGGTTTAGTGGAAATTACGCCTTCCTCAGTAATTTTTGGCATTGTAAAATTATATTTGAAGGCATTGAATTTCCAAGCGTTGAACACGCTTTTCAAGCAGCCAAAACAAGTCATCCTAATGAACGTGAAATGCTACGTTTGGCTGCAACACCAGTCAAAGCCAAGCGTATTGGGCGTAAGGTAACACTCCGGCATGATTGGGAGAAAGTGAAGATTGAAATTATGCACGGTTTTTTGGTGCAGAAGTTTACCCAAGATGAAACACTGCGAGAGATGCTTTTAGCTACTGACGATTTGGAAATAATTGAAGGTAACAATTGGGGCTTAGAGGGTGACAACCTACCTATAAAGGTTGCTGCATAAGAGATAGGGCATAGA
>NZ_CAWUDL010000162.1:0-3757 GCF_963920945.1 Anabaena sp. CCY 9402-a | reverse complement strand
CCCGACACCATCACCAACCGCGACACCATCACCAACCGCGACACCATCACCAACCCCGACACCATCACCCTAAACATTAGGTGTTCTGATTTGGTTCTTCCATTGGTCTACCTTTAGGTGTTGGTAGAAGTGGACGACGGTCATCATAAGGCATGGGAATGTACTGAACAGTAGGTCTTCCACCTTGTGGTTGTGGATACAAATCCATTAGTTCATATATGGAACGGGGCAGCCCTACATTTACGGGCAGCCCTATTTCTGTAGCTTCCTCAACGGTGATGGGGTAGTCGTGGGTAACGCGTCCAGTGGTTAAGGCTTCAATTATTGGTTCGATATCTTCAGGCTTAACTTTTTGTCTGGGTATATTATCTTTAAGCAGAGTCCGTACAAAGCGTTGTACCTGTTGAATAGCTTTACCTGCTAGGTCTGCCATAATTAGTGTTTGGTCGTCAATCTCACTGATGGGTTTATCTTCAACGACTTTGAGAATACTGGCTGCTGGGTAGTTGCCAAGTTGGGGATCAACAGGCCCTAAAACAGCGTTGGCATCCATGACAATTTCATCGGCGGCGAGAGCGAGCATTGTACCGCCACTCATGGCATAGTGAGGTACAAACACACTGACTTTTGATGGATGACGAATTAATGCTCTAGCGATTTGTTCGGTAGCCAATACTAAACCGCCAGGAGTGTGTAGAATTAAGTCTATGGGAACATCAGGGGGCGTGAGGCGAATTGCCCTCAGTATTTGTTCTGAGTCTTCAATGGTGATGTAACGGGAAATGGGAATACCTAGCAAACTGATGGACTCTTGGCGGTGTATTAATAAAATGACACGGCTGTTGCGTTGTTGTTGAAATTCGTGCAAAGCGCGAAAGCGTCGATATTCCATTTGGCGTTTCTGCCAGATGGGTTGTAAGGAAGAAAGAAGCAGGAAAATCCAGAATAAATCGCCAATACCGAAGCCCATAGGTTAGTTCAAAATTAAATGATGTAGTTATAATTTTGACAAGTTTTGAGCGATCGCATTTCTATCTACGGGTTAATCTCACATTAAACCAACTCATCAGGATTCACCCCTAGTTGTCGCAGACGTTCCGCCAGTTGTTCGGCTTTTCTTTTGGCTTGTTCAGCAATTATTGCTCGTTCGGTAGCTGCAACAACTTCCTCGGTAGGCTCAGGAATTAATTCCCCGGTTAATGTGAACCAACGTAACTACAACCTATTAATATCTTGAAAAGCTCCTTGCCATATACCTAAACTTAAACCTAACTCTGGCATGAGTACGCATCCGAAACACTACGTTTGATTTTCTGTCTCTCCAGATGTACGAAGTTTTTTCAGAAATCAAATAATAGTCCTATATTACCTGTCTCCTTGTGTCAAACTAAATGTGACTATAAGCTAACGCGTGTTCAATTTTGAGCGTTAAAAGATTCAAATTTATAGGTTTAACTAAATAATCACGCGCACCCAAATCCATTGCCCTTTGTTGATCAACTTTAAAAGCCAATGCTGAAACTACAATCACAGGTATCTTAGAGAAATCTGGTTGTTGCTGCATTTGTTGCAGTAAATAATATCCATCTATATCTGGCAATTTTAAATCCAATAAAATTAAATCAGGCTGAAATATATTTATAGTCAGAAAAAAATTTGCCCCATTAGATAAACTGGTCACATTATATCCGGAGTATTTCAAATAATCACTGAGCAACATTCTATTAATATAGTCATCTTCAACAATTAAAATTTGACTTAATTGATGTGAATAAAAATTCTGCTTTTTTGCCAATAAATTAGATACCATTTCCCATATTTTTTAATATTAATAACAACTATACTAGTCAATTGAATGCTGAAATAAAAATTTAAACCAGTGAACTGTTACATTAGCATAAATTTATAGATCATGATAATCAAGAGATAAATTAACTGAAACTATTACAGCATGGCGTAAATATAGTCAGCAATATAAACAAGCTAAAAGCTTATTTTAGAAGGTTTTTAACTTTTGAAGTGTGCCTTGAGGTACTAGCTCTTGTCTATTGCTTAATAATATTATCTTAAGATATACAAATAAACCAACTTTAGTATTTATTTTCTGAAAATTAAGGCAATTAATCAGAGTACATATACTCAAATAAATGAGTATATGTAACTATTCTTGACATTTTAAATGAATAAGATTAGGAATAAGTAAAAAAAAGGAGCTAAAAGCCCCATAAATCTCATTTATTATTTAATTTCAGAATTTTAGGCTCAACCAGATACTTTTTTTAACTTGCTTTGTGTAGCAAAAATGCCAGCCACACCTAAAAGACCAAGCAATATTGAAGGTTCTGGAACTGATTGTCTAGATGACTTGATTGGAATTAAACCTTGGAAACTAACTTCATAGCTACCACTGTGGGATTTAGCATCACTTAGTTCAGTTAAATTAGAATTGGTTGCGGTGAAACTGAAAAGATAATCAGTCTCACCATTATAGGTGTATTTAACAACTTCACTGGCTTTTATGTCTTTACCCAACAATAGGGGTTTTAGACTATCAGGTAGAACTGATAGTAAAAGATTGGTAGCGTTCAAGTGACCTGCTAATCCAATGCTAATTAAACCACTCGTATCATCTTGGTTAACATAGGATATGTTGGGATCACTGAATCTTTGAAAGCCTCCATTAACAACAAAGCTATTAAATAAGTTAGTACCGATATTTGTCCCAACTATACTACTCAACCCATTTGCAATTAAAGCCTGATTAAACCAGTACCGGCCAAAAGTTGTTGTTCCATAAGCACTAGTCCAATCAGAAGCTACTAAACTGCTGAGTGTTAGGGTTTCACCGCCGATTGTCCCGGATAAAGTGGTATTCTTAGTGAAATCGAAACCTGATGTTTCACTGCTAGCTCTTAACTCTACGTTACCAGTAGGGCTAGTAGCATTTCCATCTAATACCTTTTGTAAATTGGCTGTAGTATTGGGGACAATGTAAGTATTTGTAGCGTTGGAATCATAGATTAAGTAATCATTTGCTGCTGTACCACCAATGGTAGCACCAGATAAGCTACCAGCTTGGGCTGGAGAAGTAGCGATCGCACCTACACCCATAGCGATGGAAGCACCTAGCAAAAATGTTTGTAAAGTCTTATTCATTGATCAAATATCTCTCTATTTAACTGTAATTTTTTGTACTTTTGCTGTTTTACAGATGCAGGAAAATGCGATCAGTATTTAGCTATATTTAGTAACTTGCGAGACAATACTAGTTTAGGCAATTACCAAGCCAGATTGGGTAAAGTTCCCTGGTATTATTGATAAATTAATGATAAATATTTTTGGGTTTGTTCTAGTAATTTTACTTAAAATAGTTATTTTTCTGTATTAATAAAATTACTTTAAGCTTTTATGTTCCGACACTAACTTAGTAAACTCTTTCAAACTCTTGTTATATCTTTCCCCAGCTACCCAGAGAAAATCATTATGATTTGCGTCTTCTACCCATAAAGACAGTTTTGGCGACGGCGCAGCAGCATACAAATTTTCTGCATGAGTAAAAGGAATAATCTCATCAGCCTTACCGTGCATAATCAATACTGGACATTTCACATTTTTAATTTTTTGTAGATTAGTAAACTTATCAAACGGCAAAATTTGAAATGGGACTATTACTCGAAATGCAGATATAAAGCTACTTTCGATAATTAGGGCTTGCTGAAAAAGTCATTCCAAGGCAAGAGAAAAATTGACTCCGTAG
>NZ_CAWUDL010000161.1:0-3914 GCF_963920945.1 Anabaena sp. CCY 9402-a | reverse complement strand
TGAGTTTTAGCCCCGACGGCAAGACATTGGCTTCTGGCAGTGGGGACAAGACAATTAAACTCTGGAATCTAGAGACAGGCAAGGAAATTCGCACCCTTAACGGGCATAGTGAATTTGTCTGGAGCGTGAGTTTTAGCCCCGACGGCAAGACTTTGGCTTCTGGCAGTGATGACAAGACAATCAAACTCTGGAATCTAGAGACAGGCAAGGAAATCCGCACCCTTAACGGGCATAGTGAACGTGTCAGTAGCGTGAGTTTTAGCCCCGACAGCAAGACATTGGCTTCTGGCAGTTGGGACAACACAATCAAACTCTGGAATCTTCCAGACTTGGAGTTAGACCCTTTAATACGGAACAATTGCGATTTTGTACGCGGTTATTTAGAGAATAATCCTGATGTCAGCGAGAGTGACAGGCACTTGTGTGATGGTATTGGCAGCAAGTAAGAGGCAGGGGGCAGGGGGAAAAGGGTTTGAGGCTTTGTGCTTTGGGGAAATATTGAAGGCGATACTCTTTCAGAGTCACTCCGTGAACGCGCTGTAAAAAAACTTGAGGGGCGATCGCACTTTGGGGAAGGATGCGATTGGTATACTGAGAATAACTTTTAGAGAAAGCGATAGATTCTCACGCGAGAATAGTTAATTAAAAAACTAACAAATTTTCTCTAGGTAATTTTCTAGGATATATCTAATATGGTAAATCTCAATTATGCCAATAATCCCAATAATGATTCTATGGGTGCAGTTCGCATCAAAGTTAAACTAACAAATGCCATAGACGAAGCCCTTGTGAGTCGAGGAATGCTCAATCCCAATATGTTGCGCTTATGTGAAACTGAAGCACTGGTGGATACTGGCGCAGTGCGTACCGTTTTGCCTATGTCGATTGTACAGCAGTTAGGTTTGAGAATCCGAGGTCAGCAGGTTGCGGAATATGCTAACGGTATGGAAGAATCTATCGGCGTAACAGAACCTGTAATTATAGAATTAGAAGGGAGAGAAACTACTGAAGCTACATTAGTTACAGGAAATATTGTGCTGATTGGGCAAACAGTATTGGAAACGCTAGATTTATTAGTAGATTGTAAAAATCAGCAACTTGTACCAAATCCTGAGCATCCCAACTATCCCGTCATGAGAATCTAGCTTGAAGTTACTTCCCTCTTCCCTGAAGTAAATTCCATCTTCCCTGAAGTTACTTCCGCTTTCCTTGGAGTTATTTGCAACTTCCCTGAAGTTACTTCCGCCTTCCTTGAAGTTATTTGCAACTTCCCTGAAGTTATTTCCGCTTTCCCTTTTAAGTGTTTCGCTTAGTCTGTAGCAGCTTTTGCCTTGACGTTAAGTAGTTAATCTTTAAATTTTTTCATAAAAATCAACAATTTTACGTATGACAACGCCTTAAAAAATTGTCCACTATAGAGTTGGGATCAATTTGGAAGATGAGTATTAAATATGGCAAGACAAAAACGCAATTCACGTATGCTTGATAAAGCTGAGATACGTCTAGCAAGCATTAAATCTATTAGTCCAACTTTAGATGTAGGAGAGGGGTTGACGGTTCAAGATTATACCAAGAAAATTGAAAGCCTCAGAAAATCTCTTGAAGCATACAATACCACCCTCTCCACTATTGACGTTTTATTAACTCAGATTGTCGAATATGAACAAGATTTAGCAGACTATTCTGAAAATATTTTACGTGGTATTGCTTATAAATTTGGTAATAATAGCCATGAGTACCAAATGGCTGGAGGTACGCGAAAGAGCGATCGCAAACGTGCTATGCGTCAAAAGGCGGTTTTGACTGCTATCTCAAGATAAGAATACAGTAAAATTTATTACCCAGAGTCCCGACTGCTATAAAAAGTCGGGATTTAAATTTAGGCAATATGCGATCGCACCTATCACTATGATCATAAGGTGTAGGTTAAGTTGAGGAACGAAACCCAACACCCCATAGCTGGAATTACTACGGAAATGGTCTTAAGAATAACTGGGTAACGTAGTAAGTATTACCCTCTCGCCAAACTCCCACACCTGTTTCCGTAAACACTGGACGCAGAATATTTTCTCGGTGTCCGGGACTTTTCATCCAGCCTTCAATGGCTGCTGGTACTGGTCTAGGCACATTTTGACTCTTGAATAAGTTCTCACCCACAACTGAATAAAGAATACCGTCTCTCGTAACTCTTTCTTGTGGTGTGCTACCGTCAGCACCAGTATGGCTAAAAAAGTTTTTATCAGCCATCTGGCGGCTATATTTACGGGCAACTTGTGCTAATTTTGGATGATCTTTGAGGGGCTGTAGACCATTTTTTTGTCTTACTTGGTTAATACCTTGACGAATTTCGGACTCGATTTGGGCAGTTGTGGCAGATTCAGGAGTAATTGATGGTTGTGGGGATTGGTTTAATGGTATGTCAATGTTGGGCAGAGGTGGCAATTGTTTGGTGATTTGCTCACACCCAGTAGATGATAGCGCGATCGCGACCCACACTAAGTATAATTTTTGAGGCAATCGATTCATAGTTATTTTCGTAGGTGTTTCAGACACAGATAAAACGTCAGTCCCAAGAATCTGTAGCCTTAGAACATCCTACTAGTTGCACACATTACCTATAAAGAATCAAAGAAACAACTCAAATCTTCTTTCCTGACTTTTTACTTATTGTTCAAATCACAACGAGCTTGGTGTCTACTCTTTGGCATCAAGTGCCAATGAACTTAGAATGTATTTGACTTGCTTGATCGCAGCAGTGTATTTGAAGACCCCATGTTTTTTGTAGAGACCCCATGATACAGGACTACGCGCATTACTCCACAGAACCCCAAAACCAGTTGCCTACAGCACCGGGTTCTTTTTCAGTTAGAAATTCTCTCTTAGCAGAAACAAACTCTTTTTTAGAAAGGATGCCGTCCTTATCGATATCAAGCTTGGAGAAGACAAAAGCTGATTTTTCAGCATCTAGGTCAAACACACTGAAGAAAAGACGATGTTCTTGTTCTGATATATGACCATCGCTGTCTAAATCAATAATGTCAAACAAAGTTTCTATTAAAGGGTCATTGTAATCTGGATTTGAAACCGCTTCCTCTATGCCCTGACAAAATTCTTCGGGACTTACCTTACCATCTCCATCCAAGTCTGCTTTTGACCAAAAATTCTCCCAAATATGAAGCCACTTAAACAACATATCTTTGTGAATCTCTGAACCAATCTCTGCGCTACGGATGTTGGCAAACCTCTCAGCAAAAATCTCAGCATCTTCTTTCCCAATGAAGCCTGAATTATCAGCATCCAGACAGTAAAAGTGATGCAGTAACTTTTTTCTATGATATTCGCTTAACAAAGCTTTTCCCTTTTACTTACCAAAACATACTTACATTACCACAACAGTACGTAATTGATAACCACAATCACAAATACAGATTGAACCCGGATTTCTCACAAAGCCAGAAAAAATCGGGGTCAAAAACTGTCAAAATGCAATTAAGAAATAAAAGTAAGTTCTGCAAATTGATCTAACATTCAAAAGCTCTGAGTAGCTAGGTGCAATTAAATATAAAATGCTCCAGTGTCTATTCACCTGCTTCGCTACGAGTTTTCATCCCATCCATTACAGTAATCACTCGTACTCATTATCAAACATCTCTCAGACTAGTGGTTCATCTCATTAATTTTGCTGGGTTAGAATCGAAATAGAGAGTTGAGCGATCGCAAAGCATAGGGTATGCCAAAAAAGCACATATTTAAGCTGACACAAGAACAAAATCAATAATTACTTGAAATAGTCAGGACTTACGCAACTGGCACAGTGCAAACTCACCTGTCACCTGTCACCTGTCACCTATCCCCTGTCCCAGGGCGAACGCATCTAAATATTAAGGAGCGATAATCAAGGTGGAATTCGCCAA
>NZ_CAWUDL010000160.1:0-3972 GCF_963920945.1 Anabaena sp. CCY 9402-a | reverse complement strand
TCATTTTGAAATCTCTCTTAATTTTTATTAGTAAATAAGATGCGTTTTCCCTATCCCCTGTCCCCTTAACCCTAAAATATTTGGTGCTTAACCTAGTCTTTACCCCAGAACTATAAGAAATGAATAGCTTCAGTCCAGAGCAGACTAGGAAACCCAACGGAGTTACGATTAATATCTATGCTAAACAAGTTGTGCTTGCCGCAAATAGCGATCGCCCTGACACTCACTACTGGATTGATTTCTGCTATAAGCTTCCCAGCCAGTGCATCCTCTTTCCGCATTAATCCCTATTTACAGCAGCCTTCGACAGAAGGAATGTATTTTACTTGGTTCACTGAAGAAGAAGTACCCGGAATCCTTTCAATTACTGGGGCTGGTCTAAGTAATCCCCTCAGCTTTACCAGTACACCTGCATACCAATCAGTCTTAGCATACACCAACGCCGAAAAGAATCAGAATATTACTGGTTTAGCTCCAGGGTCATGGTTGCTCAGTGATAACAACTACAAACATAGCGTTGATGTGCGTGGTTTGTTACCGGGAACGACATATCAATATACGGTAGTTCAGGGGGCGAGTGTTTTTAACTCATCCTTTAAAACTGCTCCCACTAAAGACGACTGGAATAGCATCCGCTTTATCGCCATGGCCGACAGTGAAACCGAGCCGGCCGGACGTTTTAGCCGCCGTGAATGGCAACCCGGTGCTTTAGCCCCAGGTTCAGCAGCACGCCCCGAACTGAGTGGTAGTCAATGGGCAAATACTTTTGGCACTTCCGGCTCAGGTGGTTCACAAACTTTGCGCTATGCTTTGACTGAAACTGAAGGCTACAAACGCAACCTTGCGATCGTTAACAGCCGCAACCCAGACTTCCTGCTGATGCCTGGTGATTTGGTGCAAGGTGGTGGCTACCAACCAGGCTGGGATGAATTTTTCCGCCACAACGCCGGGGAATTTGACAGTGGCTTGTCAACATATCCAATTTTGCCAGCCTTGGGTAACTGGGAGAACTTTGGCGCACTCAATGGCGGTTATGGTACTGATGCTGATGGACGTTTTGGCCCTAAATTTGGCCGTGATAAGTATCATGTCTACTTTGATGCACCAGATAACAGTACACCAGAGCATCAAGATAATTACTACCGTATCGACTACGGCCCTATCACTATTATTACCCTCGATAGTTCCAATGGTGAGCCAGATGATCGACGCAGTAACTACGGGGGTGATGGTCAACCACTGAAAATAAGCGGACAAGATTACACAGGTACAGGGACTGACACCCAAGAGAACTATACACGCACCCAATATGAAGCGACTGGCGGTACTGATTTAGCAGACTTTAACCCTGGTAGTCCCCAATGGAATTGGGCAAAAGCACAATTAGAAGATGCACGAACCAAGGGTCAAATGATTTTTGTGCAGTTCCATCACGCACCCTACAGCAGTGGTGAACACGGACAACCAATGAACCATGCTCTGTCAACAGGTCAGGGCGGTACACCCATGCGCCAATACCAGGGTATGTTTGAGGAATTTGGTGTCTTGGCGGTACTATCTGGTCATAGTGAAATGTTCGAGCGCAGTTTTGTTGATGAAAACGGCGACGGTATTGGCGTATATTACTATGATGTAGGCGTATCAGGTGATGGGTTACGGGGTGAGAAACGTAACGGTTCAAGCTTGAGTGACCCTCTACTCAAGTACAACAACTTTAGCCAATGGACAGCCGACCAAAGTGAAGGTGAGTTTTGGCAAGAAATTGCAGGGGCGTTGCAATTAGTAGATGGTGGTAAACACTACGGACATCTTGAGGTAAATTTAGAGAACCTCAATGGGGCAAATGGCAAATACGCCAAAGTTACTCTGACACCAGTGTATAGCTTTCCCATTCTTGATCAAAACTATAATTTATTGCGTAGCGATCACCGTACCTACAGTGATGATATTACCTTGTTCGTAGATACCAATGGGCGAATTATCCAAGCAGTTCCTGAACCTAGTCTAATTTTTGGTTTCTTGGTGTTTGGCTTAGGGACGCTAGGACTCAAATCACGCAAAATTAAGCAAAAACAGCCTTTGGCATAATTAACAGGGGCGTTAACTTAGATTAACGCTCTTTAATAGCGTGATACGTTTAAAATAGTGCATTAATATTGAAAGTCTGATAAAGCAAGGATTTTATAGTTTTCTGTTATCTATATTTGCAGCACACTCACATCAAAACCTCTGTACCAGTTACGTAAGTTTTGATTACTTACATCTAAAGATAGGGCTAGCTATATTGTATTTATTCCGTAATGAAGGTTAAACTTCCTAATTAACTCTGCTATACCTAACAGAATTGAAAATACAAACTAATAATAAAACGAAGTAACTAAACAGTGGTGTGATAGGAGGGAGGAGAAATGTTAAGTTACAAAAAAGCTGTAAACATTACTACTCATCAACAGTGCGACACATACGCCTGGTTTTCGCAACGTGCTTGGGTGGAAATTGACTTAGAGGCGTTGACGCATAATGTAAAACAAATCAAGCAATGTTTATCACCACATACCCAATTGATGGCAGTAGTCAAAGCAGATGCTTATGGTCATGGTGCAGTCACAGTTGCGGAAATAGTATTACAAGCAGGTGCGAGTTGGTTGGGAGTTGCTACAGTTCCTGAAGGTATTCAACTCAGAGAAAGCGGCATTACAGCACCCATTTTGATTTTAGGTGCAACGCACACACCAGAACAAATTCATGCGATCGCTTACTGGCATCTCCAGCCGACAATAGGTAGTCCCCAACAAGCTTTAATATTTTCTAATACTTTAGAGAATATTCAGTATGGTTCTCCCATCCCTGTACATATTAAGCTAGATACAGGAATGTCTAGGTTAGGAACTAATTGGCAAGAAGCAGGGGAATTTGTACAGTTAGTAGACCGTCTACCACATCTTGATATTGCCAGTATTTACTCTCACCTGGCCACAGCCGACAGCCCCGATACGTCAATTATGCAACAACAGCATCAAAGATTTGAGGAGGCGATCGCTCAAATCAAAGCTTTAGGTATCAAAATTCCTAGCTTACACTTAGCAAACTCAGCCGCCACTCTCGCAGATTCAACATTACACTACGACCTAGTGCGTGTTGGTCTAGCTATGTATGGACTATACCCAGAACTACATTTACAAAACAAGATCAACCTCAAACCTGTTCTCCAACTCAATGCACGAGTCACCCACGTCAAAACAATTGTTGCGGGTACAGGTGTCAGCTATGGTCATAAATTTATTGCTCCTAGTGAAATACGCCTAGCTGTTGTTGGTATTGGTTATGCGGATGGCGTACCACGTAATCTTTCAAACAAGTTGCAAGTATTAATTCGTGGTCAGCGAGTACCACAAATCGGCACAATCACAATGGATCAGCTAATGATAGATGTAACTAGTGTTCCAGATGTACAAGAAGGTGAAGTTGTTACTTTACTTGGTGAACAAGGCAATCAAAAAATTACAGCCGATGATTGGGCAGAAGAATTAAAGACCATTTCCTGGGAAATTCTGTGCGGATTCAAACATCGCCTGCCTCGTGTGGGAGTAATGTAGTTAGCAATATTGGGCATTGGGTCTTAGTGATTGATTTTTAACTATTCCCTATTTCCTTAAAATATATGTTATATTCGTGTAGTCGTATGATGCGGATGTGGCGGAATTGGCAGACGCGCTAGATTTAGGTTCTAGTTCCGAGAGGAGTGAAGGTTCAAGTCCTTTCATCCGCATAACAGTCTAAATAAAAAATATAAAGGGGTTTTAAGTAAACACTTGCTTAAAACCCCTTTATATTTTTTATAATTGCTCATAAATTAAATTAATGTCAGTCTGAACCGTGGGATAGTAAAGACCATATCTATAGCCTCAAGGCTTCAGGACAAGGTTCAACATAAGAAACAGACCAAGGTTCAGGGCCTAAAGCGCGTAAGAA
>NZ_CAWUDL010000159.1:0-4136 GCF_963920945.1 Anabaena sp. CCY 9402-a | reverse complement strand
TCAGACTCCCTTTTTTTCTTGAACATGACCGATTTAGTCTAAACTCCAGTTAGTTCCAAAAGTTGCTTAATACCGGCACTGTTGGCACTGAACCTATAAAACAGACATTCATAATAAAATTGACGTGGTGAATTTGGCTTTTCTAACAGTAGACAAGCTGAAACTGAGGACTTGCTGATATCAAGCCCTAAAACTCTGGTCATTCGGTTTCCTCTGGGTGGTTCGTTTTTAAAATCCGCAGTGTCAAGCCTATGAATCACCCGTAAGCCCTAACAGCTTGCTTCACTCTCAAGGCAATGCCGCAGCGCGAACTGCGGCGACACAGGGAAACAGTACACAGTCCAGTAACCGAGCTTACGAAAATCAAAAAGCCAAAAAGCTTGTTTCTAGTTAAAAGCCCTAAGTTACTGGCTGTTGTGCTGTGCGGTTGATTTGGACTCAGACCGCGACGGCGGCGGCTGCCACCGTTTCGCCGGTGAGTCAGTCCGGCTCGTCAGGCGTTAATCATAAACTTCATCGTCGGCATAACCTGTCAACTCGTCGTCAATGACTTGTTCTAGTTTTTCTACAACGGTTTCTAGTATTTCTTTGAGTTTTTGATCAGTGTCGTGGGTTGCTTGTTCTTGACCAAAAATGAGTTTTATTCCAGATTTAATTTTTACTTGGGCAATGTGTAATGATTGCCAGACTTCGTAATAATCCCAAGCTGGATCGGGTTGGGGAATATCTAAATTTTCGTCAGCCATATCTAATGTGTTATTTTTTACAAGTTCAACCAAACTGATAATTATGTTGGGCGATGACCTCTGGTCGGTCGGAGACCATCGCATTTTGCATTTGTGCGATGGCGTACCCGCCCGCCGGAGGCGATCGCTTTCACCATTCGTTGCGTTGACCCTCATCTAAAATTTGCTGCAATTGCTGTTTACCCTCAGCGAACCGACGACCGCGAAATTTTAAAACCTCTTCAATTACAAAAGTTTCTGACTTCCCAGCTTCCAGTAATGCTTTGACTACCAGATATAAAGATTTATCGGAAGTGGAAGTTGGAAGTTGATCAACACGTTCTGCGCTAGGCTCTTGATATAAGTGTTCTAGGCTTTTGGTTAACTCGTCCTTGACTTCCGGCGGGTAAGTTGGTGAACCGTACACCTCATACAGTGCTTGTTCCTGTTGTTGGGTGTGTAGTGCAATTTCAAGATGTTCTAGTTCTTGGTTCATGACGGTGAGTGCAACGCGGCGGGCATCTTGAATCATTAACCGCCGCGACTCCTGGACAAGTTGCACTGATGCCACTAATCCCAAGCCGTAACTGATACCTTGACCGATTTGGGGAATGGGTGAGAGTGCCGCCAACCAAAATGCCGATGCAGTTGCTAACAAGCAATTAGTTTTTAACCACCGATCAGCCATGAGAGCATCCCCCCCAAAAAAATAGCCGCCGCGATCGCAATTAGCAAAGCATAATAATCATGTTCGGATAGTTTGAAAAATTGCCTCACCGCATCGTCCGTTACTAGTGCCACACCCAACGCGGCTGTAGACATAATGTAGACAACCCACATCACCCGAAACAACGCCGGATGCAACGCCCCTAGCCACGCCACAAAGCTAGAGGCGATACATCCCAGAAGAAACCAAGCTCCTAAATGTACCGCCTTAGCCATTACTGTTGTTTACCTTGCACCATGTCGTGAATAGCGTCCATCGCGTTACGGAAGTTTTGATGTATTGTTTCTTGTACCTCTGGTGGCATCTTCCTCACATCAATAAATCCTGGAGTTTCACCAGAATCATGTTCTTCAACTAGTGAAATAAAATCATCAAGCAGACCTTTGACCTTTTTGACTTCTCCCATGTCGCCCCTAGTATTTTTCTTGAATCTTGGCTTTTAGCTCGTTAATTCGTTGCTGTGCATTGTTTTCAGCCCGGTCTAAACCGATTCCCAATTTTGCATACTCAGGCCGCAAGGCGTGCAGATGTTTGGCTGTACCAGCATCGGCGCGTTTTTTGGTCAGTTCTGCATCAGCCACACCTCTTATATAGTTGCGGTGGTGTTTGTGAACTTGAGAATCGGCTGTTTCAATTTTCTTGAGTGACCGATAGGCGCGTTGGGATTGTCTTGCACCTTGAGTTTTTTCTGTGGCTAATTGCTTGAGGCTATCAGCTTCAGTTTTGGTAAAATAGCGGGGTGTTTCATTAACCGGTGCTGTTCTCACAGTCTGCCAACTTCCCGCGTTCATCGGGTTGATTACAGATTGGTCTGTGGGTGACAGCACTTGATTTTTATCTATGGCATGGCCGCCAGTGGCTAGTGATGATTGGTTGGAATTGTGCGATTTTCCAACGTTGGTAATTCGTGCCAGGATTCCCATAATTAATTCCTACAAACTTGGTTTTTTACTTGTTCAAGTTGTTCGCTTTGCGCTTTCATCTGGCGCAGTTGGACTTGATCAGCACTTTGATAAGTGAAAATTGCACCCATGCTTAACCCTGCGATTAGTGCAGCTGCAACTATCACCAGATAAGTAGGTGTGTTGTCTGTTGTGGGTGCAGGTGTGTCAGTTACAGGGTAAAATTCACCTGTGAAGGGTACAACCTTACCTGATGCTGATTGCTGTTTAGTCTGTTTCATCTCCCTCCAATAAGATCGGTTGGTAAGTCGGTAATAGTAGGTGAGATGTCCCAGCGTTGATGGCTGCACGAACTGAGGTTTGGACGATTTCTCTGTCTTCTGGTGTGGGGTTGTCGCGCATCTGCCGGATGCGGTGCAACACACGACCGGGTAACAGTCGCCAGTATTCACGGGCTAGCTGTTGTGCATGACCTTCTAGTAAGGATTCTAGAAAGTCTGGTGCATCGGTTTCTGCATCTTCTTCTGGTGCATTTTCCGCCGCACGCGATCGCAATAAATCTAGTCCCGCCTCAGTCCACAGTTTGCGGCCTGATTCTTCGACAATTACATGAACGTCGATTTGGAAGACTCCAGGATGGCGACGCATCCATGAACGGATTGTGCTTTCAGGAATGCCAGTTTCTCTGGAGGCTTCAGGTGTTGTGTGTAAGTTCTGCATTGGCAGGATTCCACCGAACGTGATGTATTAACGCTTCAATCAATCCCTCTTGATCACTCACTGGCAAGCCACAGATATTAATGGCAACAGTGAATAATTCTTGCCGTAATGAACCGTAAGCGGTGCATGACAGGTGAGATGCGATGGCGCAAATTAGGTAAAGTTTTTCGCGCTGGTTCATGCGCTCAAATCTTGATCCATACTTTTCTTGCAAGGTTTCCAGGTAGGAGTTATCCCCCGGCTGGTGACTTGTCCAATAGCCAATAGGTTTGTTCATAATCCTCATCGATGGTAATTTGGCTGACTCCACAGCAGGTCTTTACTCTGCACAGTGCTACAGGCTGCTATCTCTGTCTGGTTTTGGAGTTTGTAAGTTTTGTGAGTTTTAGGGTGTGTCCACGCAAAGGGTTAGGCGTGGGTGCTTGCTCCGGTAGATGCAACGCAAAGGTTTAGGCGTTGGGGAGCAGTTGCAACGTACAAAGTTTTGTATTTGCTAAACTAATGCTAGTATAATGCAAAGACAAAACCTGTCAACAGTTTTGTATATACAAAAAAAGTTTTGCAAAGATAAAATGGGGCTATCGTTAAGTGACTAACAATAATGGCAAGACCCAAAAAATTAGCGGAAGACGCAAAAACGGTCAACGTGAGGATGAGTCCTTCGGACTGGTCAAGCATGGACGTGATAGCTCAGTCGATGGGCATGACCAGATCGGATATGCTGCGTCACATCGCTCAGGGCAAGATTTCGCTAGGGAAACCGATAAACAACCAGGAGAAGATTCTGCTGGGAAAATCCTAGAGCGTCTCGAATTTATCGAGAACGCTTATTTTCAATATGTTGATGGACATCAGCAACGTTTAGAAGCTCGTCTAGTTGAGAGTAGAGAACACAAGGAAGTCTTCAAAAAAGCAGTTCAAGAACTGAAGCAAGAAATATACGATTTAGTCTCTACCGATAAAACTGATTAATAAACCGTCCTGCCTGTATGGGTAAGGACGGTTTATTTTTTGCGATCGCATTCACTACAAACGTGATCACCAAGTTTTAAAAATGCAAAT
>NZ_CAWUDL010000158.1:0-4222 GCF_963920945.1 Anabaena sp. CCY 9402-a | reverse complement strand
CTTTTTTATCTTCTCTGTTTATTTTCCTATAAAATTTATTTTAAAGATAGGTCTAGTAAACCAATTAAAAATGTTAATAAAAACATTTTTATTCGTTATATTTTTATCTTCTCTAACAGGATGTGTTTCATATAAGCCAATAAATGAATCTTCGCAACCTTATTGTGACCCTAATTCTCAAAAATGCCAAGTAGATTGGGTTGGCACTATATTTGGAACTTCAGTTTTGTTTCTATTAGGCTTTTCTTTCATTTTGTCTCCACCATTTATTAGAGGTATAAGAACGTTAGAAAAAAGTTTAGATCCTAATAATAGAGACCTAAATCAAGCTACATCCTTAAATGAACTTTTAAGATTGACAGGTGGAATAGCTACCCCTTCCCGGCCTATCTTTCAAGAAGTTCGATTTGAAGATAGGACAAAAATATACGAGTTATGCAAAAAAATATTATTAGAAGAAAAGAAAGAATATGGGGAAGATTACCTGTTGTTAGCTTGTGTTGGCTCTCATGTTAAGGATGTTAACAATGACCAAACAATATTTAAGTCTGCAATATTTAGCTTAAATATGCACGTCGAAGTTTACAAGCTGGCAATTCGATCTTGTTTTCATTTAAAGGATATGCCTGAATATTATAATCTTGTAAAAAAAATAACAACAGAACTAATAGATAATCCTGATAAATTTAAAAACACTGAATATTTCACAGAAATTGTAGCTGAATTAAATCAATACTTCAATCATAGACAAGAAGCTATGAAGCAACATTAGATATTAGGCATAACTAACCTTATTAAATAGTTTATTCAGTTTTATTCCCTTTGTTTTGGTCAGACAAGGTGTTATTTTGTTTTTGGTGTTCTTTGATGGCGTTCATCAAAATGGTTGCGGCAAGATTATTGACAGAATTGAACTACGTTGCAGAAAATGACAACAACGTCAATTCCTTATCCAGTAAACGTTGTAGACGTTGTAACCATAAGCACAGATCCTCAAGACGGTACTTGCACCCGTTGAGCTAAATCTGCCCCCAGTCGGCTAAAGTGGCTTGGATTCAGAGTAAGTAATATATCAACCTCGGCTTTGAGAGCAGCTTGGGCAATTAGTGCATCAAAAATTCCACCCCCTGGGAGATTAAGTGTAACCATAGAAGCGATCGCTTGTTGGTAATCATCAGCAGTGAGGGGAATTGCTGTAAAAAAATGCAGGTTCTCATTGATTAAGCGTTGGGCGATCGCTGGAGAGATTGGCGGTCTTACAGGTAGGCGAGTCAGAACGGAATAAAGTTCAGCAAAGGTGTGCGCTGAGAAACATCCGTCAATTTTCTTTTCTTGTGCCTGTTGCAACCACGGTAGACAAACATGATGCCGAGGATGACTAACTTCAAACGCTGCTACTAATACAGATGTGTCAAACAGGACTTTCATTATCTGCAATTAGGTCACTGAGTCTTTCTTGCCGCATTTGGTCAACAGAGGTTTCCAGATTCCCAATTGGGGTAGATTGAATAACTAAGGCCGTTCCAACTCGATATAAATGGGGTTCAGTAGTTAGTAAATTTTCGATTGCGGCTTGCACAAAAGCTTCAGCCGTCATACCTTTCGCGGCGGCTTGAGCTACCAAACGAGCTTCTATTTCTGGAGTTAATTCAAGGGTAATTGCCATAGAATCATCCAATTGCGTTCATTATCTCAATTATAAAAGCTTTGTTGGGTTTTGCTGTCGCGCAACCCAACCGATTATTCTGCTTAACTCGCAGCCAACCTACCCCAACCCACATAAGGTAACTTAGCCGCCGTCGCCCAAATTTGCTCAGTATTTGCCACTAACTGACCGCAAGCATCCCAAGCACCGGAAACAAAGGTGCTTCTAGTACCTTCATCAAGGGTAACTGGGGCGGTAAAGTCGCCAACTTGCACCTGCAAGGTTTCCAAATTCACTGTGACACTAGCTTGGGGATTAGCTGCTACTAATTCTTGTAGTTGTTTAACCGTCACTTCATCAACTGTCAAACAAGGTATACCAATTGCCACACAATTACCAAAGAAAATTTCCGCAAAGCTTTCACCGATGAGGGCTTGAATACCCCATTTGGATATAGCTTGGGGTGCGTGTTCCCGTGATGAACCACAGCCAAAATTGCGGTTAACTATTAAGATATTCGCACCTTGATATTGGGGTTGATCAAAAGGATGCTCACCATTTAGGGCTGTGCGATCGTCAATAAATGCTCCTTCACGCAACCCATCAAAGGTGACAGCTTTCAAAAATCTCGCGGGAATGATCCGGTCTGTATCGATATCATTACCCACTAAAGGTATACCACGTCCAGAAACTTGTTTAACTTCACTTACCATTGGTTTTTAGGGGGATTGGGGACTGGGGATTGGGGAAATCGGGGCCCCCTCTGGGGATAAGGGGTAATGGGGACTGGGATTGGGGAAGAGGGAAAATGTTATGTATTGTCTTTCCCCCTATACCCCTACACCCTTACACCCCTATACCCCTTCTTAAAGCAGTTCTCTTACATCAGCGACCTCACCTTTAATGGCCGCAGTTACTACCATTGCAGGACTCATTAGGAGTGTCCGACCAGAGGCTGAACCTTGCCGTCCTTTAAAGTTGCGGTTGGAGGAGGAAGCACTAATTTGTCTGCCTTCTAGTTTGTCGGGGTTCATCGCTAAACACATGGAACAACCGGGTTCGCGCCACTCAAAGCCGGCTTCTTGGAAGACTTTATCTAATCCTTCCGCTTCGGCGGCTAGTTTGACTCGTTCCGAACCTGGGACGACAAAGGCTTTAATTCCCGCCGCTACATGGCGACCTTTGGCGATTTTGGCTGCTTCTCTCAGGTCGCTAATCCTGCCGTTGGTGCAGCTACCAATAAAGCAGACATCAATTTTAGTTCCCTTAATCGGTTGACCGGGATATAAATCCATGTAGCGATATGCTTCTTCTGCCACGAAGCGGTCTTCTTCTGCTAATTCTTCCGGCTTGGGTATCAACTGGTTCACGCCAATACCTTGTCCGGGGGTAATTCCCCAAGTCACTGTGGGGGGAATATCTGCCGCGTTGAAGACTATCACATCATCATATTCTGCATTAGCATCACTCTTGATGGATTCCCACCAAGCTACTGCCTGCTTCCACTCAGCACCTTTCGGGGCAAAGTCTCTACCTTGCAGATAATCATAGGTGATTTGATCAGGATTAACGTAACCACATCTTGCTCCGCCTTCAATGGCCATGTTGCAGACTGTCATCCTCTCTTCCATGTTCATCTGCTCAAAGGTCGTACCTGCGTATTCGTAGGCGTAACCAACACCACCTTTCACTCCCAGGATGCGGATGATATGCAGGATGACATCTTTGGCATAGACACCGGGGTTAAGAGTGCCGTTAACTTCAATTTTGCGGACTTTGAGTTTAGATAATGATAGGGTTTGGGAGGCGAGAACGTCCCGTACTTGGCTTGTACCGATACCAAAGGCGATCGCACCAAACGCCCCATGACTGGAAGTATGGCTGTCTCCACAGGCGATGGTCATTCCTGGCTGGGTGAGTCCTAATTCGGGGGCAATGACGTGGACTATACCTTGGTTGCCCGAACCAATATTATGGAAAGTAATGTTATTTTCCTGACAGTTGGTTTCCAGTGCCTGGATCATTTCTTCCGCCATGCGATCGCTAAAGGGACGCGCCTGATTTTCTGTCGGTACAATATGATCTACAGTAGCGACAGTCCGCTCTGGAAACAAAACTTTTAGTCCTCTCTCCCGTAACATAGCAAAGGCCTGGGGACTGGTAACTTCATGAATTAGGTGTAGCCCAATAAATAGCTGTGTCAGCCCTGAAGGAAGTGTACCAACCGTATGTAAGTCCCAAACTTTATCGAACAGCGTTCCTTTGCTCATAGGTCAATGGTTAAGTTACGAGTCAGAGTTTTTATAGTATCAAAAAAAGTCTAGCTTTTTCTTTTGAGGAGGTGATCGCTTTATTTACACAATCCAAGGCTCAGATCATCGGCTGCAAGTCAATGTATCGCCACACTGGTGATTAAACAAGTAGTCTGGGTACAGCCCAGTTTTAGCTTGCTGGTATAAGGTCTAGCTAATACCATACCCAAATCCTAATTTACAACAATACCAAAACCCCTTAGCATTGTTGGTAGGGAAAACGCATCTTATTTACTAATAAAAATTAAGAGAGATTTCAAAATGA
>NZ_CAWUDL010000157.1:0-4246 GCF_963920945.1 Anabaena sp. CCY 9402-a | reverse complement strand
CAATCAGACTCCCTTTTTTTCTTGAACATGACCGATTTAGTCTAAACTCCAGTAAAAAAGTTAAATATTCAAACATTTATGATAACAATTCAGAACCCCGACTTCTTGAAGATGTCGGGGTTCTAGTTTTGCTTACCACCCCAGTATTGCCTGCTTTAAGTCCACCTTTTTAAGGCGGATGTAGTCTAAAAGTATTTGTTACATCAGTAGATAACCTGCTCAATGATACATCCAAAAAATTTGCTACATTTCATAACATAAATATATCGCCCTCGCGTATTTACACAACAACGCGAATCACTGACATCAGATAATTAGTCAAAGTAAACGCATCTACCCCCAATTCCGTGCGTTCTTGCGCTGCTAAAATCCCAGCTTGGGCGTGCCACCATGCCGCCGTTGCTACAATATCTTCTATTGACAATTCTTTAGTAGCAGCTTGTGCTAATAATCCCCCAATTAAGCCTGTTAACACATCCCCACTCCCACCACGGGCTAAAGCTGGGGTACTTTCGGGGTTAATCCATACTATACCGTGGGGATTGGATATCGCAGTTCTCGCACCTTTCAACAATACTACTGCCCCACTCTGGATTGCTGCTTCTCTCACAGCTGCTATCCTGTCTCGTTTCGCATCAGGTAAATGAGGAAACAAGCGTTGAAATTCACCTGTATGGGGTGTTAGTACAGTTATAGCTTGACGCTGTTGTAATGTAGGGATGGTGTCTAGCCCTGCCAGAATATTTAAACCATCAGCATCGAGAATTAAAGGGCGATCGCTGTTTATAACTTCCTCGACAATAGGAGTAGCATCTGTAGTTAACCCAGGGCCACAGGCGATCGCACTAAAGGCATTTAAATCTGTTTTCTCTGGTAATTGTAACTGAGCGATCGCCCCCGTTTCCGTCTCAGGGCAACCAATAATCAAAGCTTCTGGTAAATGGGACACCAAAAGCTGCTTGAGAGACTCAGGTACAGCCACAGACAGCATCCCTACACCACTACCCCTAGCACCCAACGCCGTTAAAATTGCCCCACCTGCATAACGCCGCGAACCACAAATTAACAGTAAATGTCCTTCTTTATATTTGTGCGTTACTGGGGGACGGGGTAAGGGTAGGGTAGAAAGTGCCGTTGCTGTTGTGATGCGTTTAATTTTGTGGGTGTCTCCTAGTACCGCTTGCACATCCGCTAAGGGAATATCAAAATCAATTAACTCAGCTTTACCCACATACTCCAAAGCCTGATCCTGCAATAAACCCAGTTTCCATAAACCTAAAGACAGGGTATAAGTTGCACGGATAGCCGTCCCTAATACCTCGCCTGTATCAGTATGCAAACCCGAAGGCACATCAATACTAATAATTGGTTTACCCCAGTCATTAAAATGATTAATTGCCGAAGCAATGGGATCAGCGATCGCTCTTTCTAAGCCAAATCCAAACAATCCATCAACTAAAAAATCGCAATCAGGTAATTGTTCAATCTCTTGATAACAAGGGATACCCAAACTTTGAGCATACTGCAAATGCTGCGAAGTTAATTCCTTAAACTTAGAAAAAGGCACGTAAAGCCAGACATTTAACCCTTGAAAGTGTAACTCACGGGCTACAACCAACGCATCACCACCATTATGCCCAGGGCCAACCAGAATACCGACACAGGAACTGGGGTAAATATCCTCAATACGCTTGGCAATAAGTCCCGCCACCTTTTCCATCAAAGCGGCGACAGGCATTCCGGCGGCAAAAATCCGTCCTTCAATGTCCCGCATTTGGGCAGCAGTGACAACGACTTGGGAAATTTGTTCTTTTCTAGTCAGCACTTCACCTTACCGTCAATTATGGATTAGCTAGCACATATCAATAATCTATAGCGCAACGCCTAGAAAAATTCAGTAAAACAACTGAGAAAAATCAAACAAACTATATTTTTCCGAAATTGTTGCTATGGACTCAGTAGTTATATTCGGTCAATTAAAACACACTCTCATATTGAGTAAACAGAGAATAGTATGCGAAATGTTTTGTCAGGATGTTTAGTTTTTGCTGGATTAATGTCAGCAGCACCAGCCTTGGCGGGGGAAGTTCTCATCACTCGCAACTTTATTTTTACCTGTCAAAATCGATGCGTAGTAATAGAGTATAGAGATGGCGAACCCACTCAAGTCACAGATTCCGCAGGTGGAACAGTTAGAGTTCAACAAAGGCGGCCAGCCACACATGCCAAGTAGTTACTACTAAAGAGGTAGTGTCCGAACAAATTACGGAAAATACCCCTTGTGAGGGACAGGTTATTGGGGAAAGATGTTATTTTCAGCTTAATACCTGTCCCTTTTCTGATCCCAAAACTAAGTTAAAATGTTTACTTAGTGTATCCTTAACATTTCATTACCACCACGCTGTAACTCATACTCAACCTTGTGAATTTCACATTGGTATCCTTGCTTTTCCAGGTTTTCAACGATAAATTGCAAATGTGGCGATCGCTTACCTGCTTTTGAGAGAAGTTATTGATAATAGAAGTTGTGCCTATTGGGACTACGATTTACCTAAAAACAGTTCGAGCAAAGATTTCCAAACACTAATGTAAAAATTGCCCCCAACCTCATTTCGTAACAATTCAAAAGGAATGCCCTGGCTACCAATAAACGGACGCAACCGCCAACCTAACTGCATTCCCACAATTGCATAAATCACAATCCAGAGGCGGAGTAGCAGATTATTCAAGGGTTGTTCCATCCGAAAGGCAATGTATGAAGATCCCCTATACAGGTATCGGACTCCATAGATGCCACACAGAGCAAAAATTAGCACGTGCATCAGCATTAAAAACTGGTAGTTATCCGGCGTGGTGAGGGTGAAGAAAAAGGCAATGGGAGCTAAACTTACTAGCAAAATTGTTGTAGTTCCCAAGGTCATCATCATCAGGGCGACAGTTTGAAGAAACTTAAAACGTTGTCCCAGCAATACATTGAAGGTATAGAGTGATGGAACACAAATCAATGCTGTGAATAAAAAGAGAATAGGTAATTTGATGGCAGATGACAATGCTTGCAATACCCCGTTATACATACCCATGACTAGGCCATAAATACTAGATAGTAGGATAGAGAGAACAGACATTGACCAAATAATTCTAGCCAAATCTTTTTGGCTGTGTATCTGCTCAAATAGGGCTGTTTGCGCCCTCAGAATATAGTCGAGAAAGTAAAAAGCCAGACGAAAAACACCGTTATGCTCAATCGCCTGACGCAGTGCTTGAAGTTCTTTTTGGGAATATTCGTAGCGTTCTGCATGAGGTTTAGACGGGCGTTTGGCAGAACCGGAGGTATCCTCAGAGTGGAACGTAATGATATCAGGCTCTGGGGGTTCTTGTCCTCGATAGCTTGATTCAAAAACACCTGATTTATCGTGTTCTGGGTCAGAGGGTACTGCGTTATCGTCCTTATTCATACTTTTTTCTCAGAAATCATAATACATCTAAGATAACCAATGATAATTCATGAGAGTTGTGCAGAAATACGCCTATGATCCTTGTCTTGCAAGGTTAAAAGCCTAATTTTATCACAAATCTAGTATAGTAAATATTGGTAGTATTTAAGTAACTAAGAGTACCTTCTTTGTTACCAACGAAATCGTCAAAAACAATTTTCTCAGTTTTCATAGAGTCCAAGAAATCTTTCCCGTTGAAATGAATCATGTGATATGGTTGATCCGCTACCCAAACTTCTGTCTCCCAAGAAATCTCAGCCAGATATCGAGTCATTTCCTTACGCTTGGGGAAAGCAGCGACAAAAACTAATCCCTGTAACAACAACCAAAAAACATGAAAAATATACAGGTTATTGATGGAGCGAGGAATTGTGCTTATGATATTTTTGCGGCAACAGATGAAGAGTTTAAATTGATATTTCCCGATGAAGGGCAAGATATACAATTTGATGAAGATATATATTCAGATAAGGAAGCTCAATTGGGTTTAGCACAAATTTGGCAACGTCGCTTGGATAAAAAGAGCGTAAATGGAATACATGGTACGTTGTTTTATCAACTGAAACATAAAAAACAGTTTTATCCTAATAAACGAGAAGAAGATTTAACCATAAACCGAGGAAGAGCCTGATTGTGGATGGCATTGATTAAGCGTTCAAACTGGCTTTTAAAAAACAATAAGTCAACCCCTGCTGGGAATTAAAAATTAAAAATTAAAAATTAAAAATTAAAAATTAAAAATTAAAAATTAA
>NZ_CAWUDL010000156.1:0-4247 GCF_963920945.1 Anabaena sp. CCY 9402-a | reverse complement strand
CGGTGACTATCAAGTCCAATTCACAGCCCCAGAGGGTTTTGTCTTCTCGACTCCCAACCAAGGTGGCGACGACACATTAGATAGTGATGCCAACACCACCACAGGGTTAACTCAAACAGTCACCTTAACCAGTGGAGAATTTAACAGCACATTAGATGCCGGGTTAGTACAACTAGCTAGTTTGGGTAACTTTGTCTTTGAAGACAAAAATGCCAACGGCATTCAAGATTTAGGGGAAGCGGGTATTAGTAATGCCACAGTCAACCTCTTAGATGCAGCAGGTAATTTCATTGCCACAACCAGCACAGATGGCAACGGACTCTACTCCTTCACCAACCTGCAACCAGGAGACTACAAAGTCCAATTCGTCCAACCCAACGACTTTAACGGCGTCAGTCCCGCTAACGTTGGTGGTGATGATGCAGTTGATAGTGATGGATTACTCTCAGATATCATCAACCTCTCCCCCGGAGAAAATGACACCACTATTGATGCCGGCTTCTACAAAACAGCTTCATTAGGAGACTTCGTCTTCAACGATGTCAACAACGACGGCATTCAAGATATAGGGGAAGCAGGCGTAGGTGCGGTAACTGTTACCCTGATCGGTGGGGGATCAGATGGTATTATCAATGGCATCGGAGATACTAGCGTCACCACAACCACCAATGCCAATGGCAACTACAGCTTCACAGAACTAACCCCAGGACAACAATATCAAGTCGAATTCTCTAACCTACCTGCGGGATATCAATTTACCCAAGCTGATGCAGGTACTAATGATGTTTTAGACTCCGATGCTAATCCCAGCACTGGCAAAACTCAGATAGTCACCCTGACTTCCGGAGAAAATAACACCACCTTGGATGCAGGGGTGTATCAAAATATCGGCGACCTGTCGATCACCAAAACCGACGGTTTAACAACAGTCACTCCAGGACAGGAGATTACCTACACCATCGTAGTCAATAACAATGGTCTGATAACCGCTACTGATGCCCTAGTGAGCGATATCATCCCCAGTCATCTGACTAACGTTACTTGGACAAGCGTGGCAACTGGAGGTGCGAGTGGCAATCAAACCAGTGGTGCAGGCAACATCAACGATTCCGTGACCCTGACAGGAGGCAGTAGCATCACCTATACGGTAAACGCTACAGTCGCTGCCAACGCTGTGCCTCCTAGCTCCAGCAGCAATTCTCCAACCAGCACTTTTAACTTCACTGGCAATAGTCACACAAGTGGAAGTCATGGAAATATTCGGACGTTCACGAAGGACGGCATTTCCGTCAAAACCAGTGCCTTCGCTCGTGACAGTGCGGGTAATTGGAGCAATGCTTATCTAGGTAGCTATACAGGTGGCTTAGGTGTCACGGACAACATCGAAGGAGATGGCTCTGGCGGATTGCATCGTGTGGATAATGTAGGGCAGAACAACTACATTCTGTTTGAATTCTCCGAGTCTGTCATTGTTGATCGTGCCTTCCTTGATTACGTCATGAATGACAGTGATGTTTCTGTGTGGATTGGTAACTTTAACAATCCATTCAATAATCACATCACCTTAAGTGACTCGATTCTCAACAGTTTTGGCTTCACAGAAGTCAACCTAGGGGGTAGTAGCGATCGCTGGGCAGATATCAATGCCAGTGACATTGTTGGTAATACTCTAGTAATTGCGGCTTGGACAGAAGATCCATCACCAGAAGACAGATTCAAAATTCAGTATTTAGATGTCCAGAAACCTGTCACACCACCAACTGTTTCTCTAAGCAACACTGCTACAGTCACTGCTCCCACTGGTTTCACTGATACCAACCCCAACAACAATACTGCCACTGATACTAATACTATTGTTCCAGTCTCTACTGTCAAAATCGGCGATCGCGTTTGGTACGATGCTGATGGAGATGGTGTTCAAGATACAGGTGAATCCGGCGTTGCAGGAGTCAATGTCAAATTATTTAACCAAGCTGGTACTCAAGTTGGAACAACAACCACCGATGCCAATGGTCTCTACCAATTCACTGTTAACGCCAATAGCACCTACAGCATTCAATTTGTTGAACCCACTGGTTTCGATGGATTCACCATCGCCAATGTAGGTAACGATGTCTCTGATAGTGATGTTGTCAATGTCAACGGAACAACGGCTCAATTCGCAGTCGGAACGACCGATGACTTCACCATTGATGCAGGACTAATCAAAAATATCGGCGACCTGTCGATTACCAAAACCGACGGTTTAACAACAGTCACTCCAGGACAGGAGATTACCTACACCATCGTAGTCAATAACAATGGTCTGATAACCGCTACTGATGCCCTAGTGAGCGATATCATCCCCAGTCATCTGACTAACGTTACTTGGACAAGCGTGGCAACTGGAGGTGCGAGTGGCAATCAAACCAGTGGTGCAGGCAACATCAACGATTCCGTGACCCTGACAGGAGGCAGTAGCATCACCTATACGGTAAACGCTACAGTCGCTGCCAACGCTGTGCCTCCTAGCTCCAGCAGCAATTCTCCAACCAGCACTTTTAACTTCACTGGCAATAGTCACACAAGTGGAAGTCATGGAAATATTCGGACGTTCACGAAGGACGGCATTTCCGTCAAAACCAGTGCCTTCGCTCGTGACAGTGCGGGTAATTGGAGCAATGCTTATCTAGGTAGCTATACAGGTGGCTTAGGTGTCACGGACAACATCGAAGGAGATGGCTCTGGCGGATTGCATCGTGTGGATAATGTAGGGCAGAACAACTACATTCTGTTTGAATTCTCCGAGTCTGTCATTGTTGATCGTGCCTTCCTTGATTACGTCATGAATGACAGTGATGTTTCTGTGTGGATTGGTAACTTTAACAATCCATTCAATAATCACATCACCTTAAGTGACTCGATTCTCAACAGTTTTGGCTTCACAGAAGTCAACCTAGGGGGTAGTAGCGATCGCTGGGCAGATATCAATGCCAGTGACATTGTTGGTAATACTCTAGTAATTGCGGCTTGGACAGAAGATCCATCACCAGAAGACAGATTCAAAATTCAGTATTTAGATGTCCAGAAACCTGTCACACCACCAACTGTTTCTCTAAGCAACACTGCTACAGTCACTGCTCCCACTGGTTTCACTGATACCAACCCCAACAACAACACTGCCACTGATACTAATACTATTGTTCCAGTCTCTAACGTCCTATCAGCTCCTGGTGTGCGAACTCCAGGCTTCTGGCAGAACACAAAGTGGCAAAAATTCTGGGATGGTATTCAAGGCAATGAACCCTCAGAAAAAACAGCAGCCAATTTCCCCGACAGCGATCTTTTATTCGCACCTTATACCAACTCTGCACAACCTGGAAAAGTGCTTGATCCTATAAGCGGACATTATAGTGTAGGGCTACTCATCGGTGACTACAACCGCAATGGTAAAACAGACGCGGGAGAAAATACCATCTTCTATAGCCGCAACCAGGCACTCCAAATTGTTGATGCCTCAGAACATCCCAACGGAGATAAACGGTACGATATAGGTCGCTCTTTGGTTGCTAGTTGGTTGAATTATCTTACTGGCAACCCCATTGATACCGCCAATCCGCACGATAAAGATGCTCGATACTACATCAACGAGGGTATCAATTGGTTGCAAGCCTTCACTCCAGATGAAAATGGTGATAAGAAGGGTGATGGTGCGTTGAACCAAATGACTGGTAGCAGTATCAGTAGCCCACGGGCTGATGATTATTGGAATCACGGCATTTCCAGTGCCTCCAGTTTACCAAGTCCCTACAAATCCAACACCAATGTTCTCTATCCCATCGATCCTGGTAGTGTAATTAATTCTGCACTAGATAACTACAACAACGGTCTGGGTCTTGCAGATAATGTTTTCTACGGAGGAAACGCATAACTGGCTAGAAGGCATCATTTTGATTGATCATTTCGATGAAAATGTTTTTGTCTCTTTTAGTCTTTAATAAGGCTTGGTACTAATTACAAGAATTGATCTGAGAGCATTTAAAAATAATGCTGCTTAGATCAATTCTTGGCAACTGGTTATAATTATTGGTCTTTGTTTGATTATTTCAACTATTCCTATTTCATCAATTAGTTCAGCTACTATTTCTAAGTGATCTATATTTTAAATTTTTGTTTCTGATGTCGCAAACAATCTTTCTAGCTTTAAAATATTTGGCTCTCCTAGAGTGGTTATGATAAAATACTATAAATAAAATAGATAACTGCTC
>NZ_CAWUDL010000155.1:0-4399 GCF_963920945.1 Anabaena sp. CCY 9402-a | reverse complement strand
ATTTGCATTTTTAAAACTTGGTGATCACGTTTGTAGTGAATGCGATCGCAAAAAAATAAACCGTCCTTACCCATACAGGCAAGGACGGTTTTAACAATTATCTTCAGTTTGCTTATCCAGCTCTTGGCGTAGCGATTTGAACTCTTGAATCCTAGACTCTAGTCTCTTTACTTCATCGTTAATACGTTCAGCTTCAGCTTTCTTGGCTGCCACCTGATCACAGTATTCATCTATCAGGTGGTCAAGCATTCCCCCAGTAACTGTTGTTCCGGTGCTGAAGACACTTGATTCCGAGCCACTCGCTCTATAATCTCGCTCTTGCTGATTCCCAGTAGCTTGGCTTTCTCCTCCAGTAATTCCACAGCCTCCGGCGATACTGTCAGATTTAAGCTTCGCTTGCGTTGACCGTGCAATGGTTTTCTCATTCGTTGTACCCATTTACTACTCCTTATTGTACACGCATGGTACTTTACTTTTAACGCGCATACTACTAGACTATATTCAGTTGTACACGCGTGCAACTAATTTTGCCACAATAACTGCTCCCCAACGCCTAACCCTTTGCGTTGCATCTACCGGAGCAAGCACCCGCACACTTGGCTTAGTTCCCCGTGCGGACACACCCTAAAACCTCAAAGCCTTGCTGTACAAGGATTTTATAAATTAACCACTACTCGATAGTGGCACTAAACACGGTGCATAGTGGCATTTAAAGCCCCCTATGCTCACAGCTAAACCGCACTATGTACGGACTATAGACCGTGCATCATACCCTTATGCCCCAACTATGGAAACACTAGAAATCGCCCATAACGGCAATAAAGCCGCATCTAACACCGACAAGAAACCCACCAAAGAGAAAGAGAAGGCCAAACGACACTTACCAGCTTTGCCTAGTGCAGTTTCGGCCGCAGACATGAACACAGTTGATTATTCTGGTTTAGCTGACAGAACAGCTGTCGAATGGAGTTCTTTAAAAAATTACGAGATGTTCAGCCTCAGCCCTGACGGTTCATTCCCCATGATGAAAGTCAGCCGTAGTAAGGCTGTTCGCCTTGCTGACCGTGAAGTGATGATGGTTGGTTCTGGGAGATGCTTTCGAGTTTCCCTGTCAAATCATCCAAACCAAAACCAAACCCAAAACAAGTCCTAGTTCGCAGCTAGAGCTTGTTTTAACGATTCAACTATTATCTAAACTTTACCATGCAAGAACCCAGAGAATTAACACCCAAAGAACAGAAAGCAATTGATGAATTTGAAGCAGCGCGTCCTGGACTTGGCGCGATCGCAGAAACTAACATCCTCAACAACAACATAACTGGTTGGGCTGACATCATTGCAGACACCCCAGAAAATGAACTAGTAGCCGGTGAGGGATTCAGTTCTAATTCCTTCATGTATCGGAGGTTGGGCTAATGAATGAAAGCCTTTACCAAGCATCACTCAAAGTCTTGACTGAAGCTGGTGTTAATAAAAATGTTGCCGTTCAAGCCTCGGAAGTCGTAGCCAAAGATAATCCAGGATTACCCAATCTTGGGCGAACTTCCCTAGACCAGCAAGTAATAGACGAGGCCATGTTTCAATACCATTCTCAACAGGTGGTGAAGCATGAGGGATAACAATAACTTACCGTGGTTGCTAATTGCCGCTTTGGCGGTAGGTGTAACGCTGTGGAGTCAAGAAACCTCTAGCAGTTATCAGGCAACCATTGAACGGTTACAAAACAGCTTGAACACTTGCAAAGCTGAATTTGCAACGTTTAAAGACGGGGTGACATATGGCAAGTGATTTGATTGAGGTAAAATCCCCAGTCCCCCCGAAGACGGCTACAGCTGGTGTGTGGGTAGAGTTGCACTTACCGGATGGTAAAACTCTTTTGCGTTACTGCGCCTGGGGACTAGGAAGGGTAATTTTCTCAACATCTCTATTCAGTGTCAATCTTAGCCGAAATGCTTTTAAATTAAGCATTTGGTTCTGTGATGGGTTGGAGAATTGCATCAAAAACTTACTCAAAGTTTACGATGCTCTACCCTATGCCGGTACACCGATGACGCAAGTAATTGAAGCCGCAGCCGTCGCCATCGATGAGCCGTTAGAAGTAATCACAGACATCATCACAGCCATTGAAGGTAAACAGGTGATGATCATCGGGGAGATGGGGACAGGGAAAAGCACACTTGCCCAATACCTCGCCTATACCATCGGTGGCTGCGTTCGCGTTTATGAATGTGAAGGCACACCGACCGACTGGCAAGGGCTTGAGGTCATCGGTAAAGGTGAAAACTGGACAGCCATCGAATTGGGAATGGCTGAAGACCTAGAAGACTTGAGTAATCAACTCAAGCTGAGAACCGAACGCGGTGACGCTGCTTTGGTCGGCACTGAACGCGTGATCATCGCTGAAGAGTACCCAGAACTAGTATCAAAAGTTACTTCATCTGGCGAATGGCTAGAACGTCACGCCCGACGCGGAAGAAAAGCGCAACGTTTCACCATTCTGTTATCCCAGTATGACCGAGTAGCCGCCTGGGGGCTAGAGGGAAAGTCAGACTTAGCGGATGCTTTCTTCCGTATCCGCTTGGGTAAAAAGGCACAAGCTCACGCCAAAAGCTTGAAAAATAACGCCCTTGTTGAGTGGTTAAAAGCCGACCAATCCCACTGCTTACTAGATGATCAGCCTTGCAAACTGCCCCCATACCGGGAGATGAAAGCCGCAACAGTTCGCGGTGGTTCAACCATAGTACAACCATACTCCAACAACGCGATCAGCCCTGAAAATAGCTCAAAAAATGACCTCAAAACCGCTTCTGTAAAGGATTTCAGCGATTCCTTTTCGGAAAATGACCGGGTACTTTGGCGGTTAATTGGGCGATTTGGGGAGGGAAAAAGTGACTCGTCCATAGTGACTGAGGTGATGGGGTTTACTGGTCAGCGATATGGCGAGGGTAAGGATTTATTGGAACGACTGAGGAGGCAATTCGGTGGAAATTAATAACCCAGATTTTTGGAGACAGTTAGGGATTGAGCCGATCATCATCGACCCTGAAGACGAGAAAAGTATCGCCCAGGGGTTGGAGGCAGTCACACAAGAAATTCAACAGGAGGTAACTGAGGAGAAATCTGAGGAGTAATCGAAAAGCGATCGCCTCCGGCGGGCGGGTACGCCATCGCACAAATGCAAAATGCGATGGTCTTCGACCGACCGGAGGTCATCGCACCATATTTAAATACAAGTAAAAAATATCACACATCATGCAAATTAAAACCATTACTTACCAACGAGTTCTCAATTTGGGAAATTACGAAAGCAAGCGGTTAGAAATGACTGCTGAGATTTATGAGGGTGACGATTTGGAATTTGAAACTACTTTCCTTATGGAAATGGTCGAGCGAAAAATTAGAGAAGATGCAACCAAAAAAGTTGAGGAGGAAATTAGGTTACTCAGAAAAGAATTACGCCAACTCAGAGAAGAACAAGAAACATCTCAATCCGATATTCCTGAAGATTTCTAATTAAAAAAAATTATGGCTGACGAAAATTTAGATATTCCCCAAACCGATCCAGCTTGGGATTATTACGAGGTCTGGCAATCATTACACATTGCCCAAGTAAAAATTAAATCTGGAATAAAACTCATTTTTGGTCAAGAACAAGCAACCCACGACACTGATCAAAAACTCAAAGAAATACTAGAAACCGTTGTAGAAAAACTAGAACAAGTCATTGACGACGAGTTGACAGGTTATGCCGACGATGAAGTTTATGATTAACGCCTGACGAGCCGGACTGACTCACCGGCGAAACGGTGGCAGCCGCCGCCGTCGCGGTCTGAGTCCAAATCAACCGCACAGCACAACAGCCAGTAACTTAGGGCTTTTGGCAAGAATCAAGCTTATGGCTTTTCATCCTTCGTAAGCTCGGTTACTGGACTGTGTACTGTTTCCTGTGTCGCCGCAGTTCGCGCTGCGGCATTGCCTTGAGAGTGAAGCAAGCTACTGGCTTACGGGTGATTCATAGGCTTTGACACCAGGGATTTTCAAAAAGAACCACCCAGAGGAAATCGAATGACCAGAGTTTTAGGGCTTGATATCAGCAAGTCCTCAGTTTCGGCTTGTCTACTATTAGAGAAGCCCAATTCACCACGTCAATTTTATTACGAATGTCTGTTTTATCGGTTCAGTGCCAATAGCCAAGGAATCAAAGAGCTATTGGCACTAAACCCGGACGTTGCACTGGTAGAGCCAACCGGCACAAATTACAGCAAACTTTGGTGTACACATTTAGCCCGTGCGGGGGTTGAGGTGCGACTGGTTGGGCATAAGGAATTAAGGAGCTATCGCCAGCATCACCTGGCGTTGCCAGATAAAGATGATGATGCTGATTCCCTGGCGTTAGCCT
>NZ_CAWUDL010000154.1:0-4491 GCF_963920945.1 Anabaena sp. CCY 9402-a | reverse complement strand
TCCCTCAACTCCTTCTGTTATTACTTTACTTGGACTTGTGTGTACACCGTAGCTCTAGCTGGAGAAAGTGGTCATGCTACTTCTGTTGCAGGTGTTATTGGTGCGGCGGCTGGAAATGGTATTGGTGGTGTGGGTGTAGCCTATGGTTCTACCTTAGCTTCCTTCCGGTTTAATTACGGGAATGACGATAGCTTAATTCGGGCGTTGCAGCGTTTACGCAACGTGGATGTCGCTAATAATAGCTGGGGTAGCACGTCAATTTTTGGGGCTGATTTTCTCAATCCTGGACTTGCTCCAGTAGTTCAAGCTATTCGAGATGCTGTTCAGTTTGGACGTAATGGATTAGGGACTGCGTCTGGTCAGCTGGAAATTCCAGAGAAGAGGGTTTGAATACCAATTATTCCAACTATTCCAACTCCCGCCATGTCATTTCGGTAGCAGCACTCGAATATGATGGTACAGCATCCTTTTATAGCACTCCAGGGGCTTCTATTCTAGTTTCAGCTTTTGGCAGTGGGGTTCCTGGTAGTATTGTGACAACAGACCGTAGAGGATCAGAAGGTTCTAGTTCAGGAGACTATAACTACGAGTTTAACGGCACTTCAGCAGCAGCTCCGATGGTTTCTGGGGTAGTTGCCTTAATGTTGGAAGCCAATCGTAATTTAGGTTATCGAGATATACAAGAAATTCTCGCCTATTCAGCTCGCCAAAACGATTTCTATAGTATAGGGGGAAATTACGTTTGGCAAATTAACGGTGCTAACAATTTGAATGGTGGGGGTTTACACGTCAGTCATGACTATGGATTTGGTTTGGTAGATGCTCTTGCTGCTGTGCGTTTGGCTGAGACTTGGCAAAAACAGAGCCGATTTAACAACGAGCAGTCTCTTTCCTATAATTCAGGTAATTTAGGCTTGACTGTTCCAGATAACGATGAGGCAGGAATTAGTCACACTTTTACTGTGGCGGCTGGTTTAGATATTGATTGGGTAGAAGTAGAACTCAATCTGACTCATCCCTATCGGGGTGATATAGTTGTTTTCCTGACTTCTCCCAGTGGGGTTCAGAGTGTTCTGATTCATCAACCTGGGAATAAGGAAGATGAGGGAGACAATATCGTGTTTAAACTCTCTAGCACGCAACACTGGGGAGAAAGCAGTGCTGGCAATTGGACTCTTACAATCCAGGATTTAGGCCCCACAGATATCGGCATTTTCAATAGTTGGAAATTAAATTTATACGGTGATACAGATACTATCAATGACACTTATTTCTACACCAATGAGTATGGTTTTTATGGCTCAACTACACTAACGGATAGTTCAGGTACTGATACGATTAATGCGGCGGCGATTACTTCCAACTCTTACCTGAACCTGAATCCAGGTTCTACAAGTATTCTCAATGGGACTGTCTTAACCATCAGTACAGGAACTACAATCGAAAATGCTTTTGGTGGCGATGGTAATGACACAATTATCGGTAATAGTGCTGCTAACGTTTTGCATGGTGGTAGGGGTAATGATACTCTCGATGGCGGATTAGGTAACGATACACTCAAGGGTGGCAGAGGAAACGACACATACATAGTCAATAGCACTGGGGATATAGTTACAGAAAACGCCAATGAAGGTACAGATACAGTTCAGTCAACTGTTACTTATACCCTGGGTGCGAATGTCGAGAATTTAACTCTCACTGGTACATCTGCTATTAACGGCACAGGTAACAGTCTGAACAACACGATCGCCGGTAATAGTGGTAATAATAGACTCAATGGCGGTGCTGGTAATGATTTTCTGACTGCTGGTGCTGGTAATGACACCCTTGATGGTGGTACAGGTAATGACAGAATGCTTGGTGGCGGGGGTAACGATATCTACATTGTTGATAGTACGGGAGATTACGTTTCCGAAAATGCCAACCAAGGTACGGACTTAGTTCAATCTTCTGTTAGCTATACATTGGGTAATAGTTTAGAGAATTTAACTCTCACTGGTACATCTGCTATTAACGGTACAGGTAATCATCTTAACAACACTATTACAGGTAACAGTGGCAACAATACCCTAAACGGCGGAGATGGTAATGATACTCTTAATGGTGGAGCGGGTGTTGATACTCTCCTCGGCGGTAAGGGCAATGACATCCTCGTTGGTGGTACTGGTAACGATACACTAACAGGGGGTGTAGGACGCGATCGCTTTACTTTCAATTCCCGTAGTGAAGGTATCGACAGAATTACTGATTTTAGTGTGGTTGATGACACTATCGTTGTCTCTGCGGCTGGCTTTGGTGGCGGGTTGGTTGTAGGGGCGGCGATCGCGGCTAGTCAATTTTTACTGGGTTCAGCAGCTACTACAAGTAGTCAGAGATTTCTTTACGACCGAAATAACGGTGCTTTATTCTTTGACCAGGATGGTACGGGTGCGATCGCTAAAATTCAATTTGGTACACTCAATACGGGACTGTCCCTAACGAATGCAGATATTTTCGTTAATGCTTGACATCCTCTCCCGCTACACTACAAGCGGTGTAGCGGGAGAAACCCAAGTAGTGAGTCTTGGGTTTCTGTTTCCTTCCCTTCGGGTTCGCCTGTTGCTCCATTTGGGGAGACCCCAAGACCGCACCGGACTTACCATTACTGGACTTTCGCAACTGCCCTTTAGACTTCGCTACCGCTAACAGCACTAATACCGACGTGGTGTATAGACAGAAAAACTACCATCGCTGCGGTTAATAATTCTAGTTTGACTAGAACCGACAATAATCACGGTTCGCATATCTGCAATATCTGGTGTTAACTGTTCAAGGGTAATTACTTGCACTGTTTGCTTTGGTCTGCCGAGATTTCGTGCTAAAACTACCGGAGTATTGGGTGTTCTATAACGCAACAAAATATTTTTCGCGTCAGCTAATTGCCAAGTGCGCTCTTTAGAAACAGGATTGTAAAAGGCAATGGCGAAATCAGCTTGAGCAGCAGCAGCAATACGTTGTTCTATAATTGACCAAGGCTTCAAAATGTCAGATAAGGAAATCGCACAAAAATCATGTCCTAATGGTGCGCCAACGGCGGCGGCGGCGGCTTGCATGGCGGAAATTCCCGGTGCGACGTGAATATCAATAGTGTCCCATTCGGGCTTGTGGTGGTGGTCGAGGACTTCAAACACGGCAGCCGCCATTGCATAGATACCAGGGTCGCCGGAAGAAACTACGACTACATACCGTCCAGTCGCAGCTAAATCTAAGGCCATACTTGCGCGTGCGATTTCTTCGCGGTTGTCTGACTCATGGCGTTGCTTTCCAGCCGCGAGAGAACCTACTAAATCTAGATAAGTTTTGTAGCCTACTAAGTCAGTGGCAGATTTGAGAATTTCTTTGACTTCCGGTGACATCCATTGAGAACTACCGGGGCCTGTACCGATAATTGCTAACCTTCCCCGTGGCTGACCGATGGTGTTGGGGTCTATGGGTTGGGGGGAAATAGCGATCATCGCCATCTGGGATGAAGTGGAAATTAATTTACCATCTTTACCTGTTGCTGCTAGGGCTATTTCTTGCGCTTTTAAGTCTTCATGGAAAAAGCGAGTCGGGACACTGTAGAAACTGGCGATGTTATGTATATTTGGGTTAGCGGCGATAGCGATGGGTGCAAATATGCCGGCGATAGATGCGGGGGCGATGTCTGCATTTGCTAGTAATGCTTGTACTGAGTCTAGAGTAACATCAGTGTGAGTGATGGCGATCGCAACATTTTTGGGATGATATACCAGACAGTTAGCTGTAGGAGTCACACAGCGTTCTGTGACTCGAATAGTTAAATCACCGTTGGGGTCAATGGGTAACTGACTATTACTTAACCAAGGTGCAGTTCCTTCTAACTTTACCTGCTCCCCTGCTAATAAATCAGAGATAAATTTTTTAGCATCCTCTGGGTTGGCTAAATGATACTCAGGGGGAGGGGATAACAACGCCGTGCGGAAACGGATATCGCCTGTAGTGGTAATTGCTGCTTGGGTATCCAGTACCTCAGCAATGCGCCGTGCTAAATCATTGACTCCATTGAGTCCCCCCAAAAGCGGGACAACTGCGCTACCATCCTCAGCCACCGCTAACACTGGCGGTTCTTGGCGTTTGTCGGAAATTAGGGGTGCTAGGGTTCTGATGAGAATACCCGCCGCACAAATACCAATTAGGGGTGTTCCTTCAGCAAACAATTCCCGCAGTGTGTCGCCGAAATTAGTGAAGCTGATATCAACCTCTGAGGTGCGACCTGCTAAACCGTATAGCGTCGCCCCTGGTAAGACGGTGATGATTTTGCGGGCTAGTGCTACGCTATTTTGACTTAATACTACAACGGCAGGTGCAACCTTATTCATGGGATTTCTTGAACTTTGGAATGGATATATTAGTTAATCTTCTTCAAATCAAACTACTAGACTTGTCTATAAAAGATAAAAAGCTGACTGTGAAGGGATTATAGGAGATATA
>NZ_CAWUDL010000153.1:0-4588 GCF_963920945.1 Anabaena sp. CCY 9402-a | reverse complement strand
CAGTTATCTATTTTATTTATAGTATTTTATCATAACCACTCTAGGAGAGCCATAATGGTTCAATAATTAACCACTCTTCATCTGTTAAACTGCTTAAATACATGAGTAATAAAAAATACTGTTATTTGAACAGTATACTAGATCCCAAATGGGTTCTATAATAAAAACCCAATCACTTCGGTATTCTTTGGCTCGTTGTAGTTCATATAAACCAATTCTTCCTAACCAACTTCTCACACTACTGAAGCAGGGAGTTTTTACTTCCTCCGCCGATACTTCCCACTTCAAGTTATTCTCAACTCCTCGTAAGCTACTTCCAGAATCAATTCTTTGTTGTATGGCTTTTTGTACTGTTTGAACGCTATATTGATGCCCGAACGCTGCCACTATCTCTATTTTTTCGGAATTTTCTTCCCCTTTTTTTGTCCATCAACCAAATTGTTATGAAGGATACGTAGTTCTTTTTCTGCTTTCATCGCTCGTGTTTTCCAATTCTCTCTTGAGAGCAATAAATCCCTAACTTTTACTTCTAATGCTCTGAGCTTTTTTTGTCTCTCAAGGGCTATCTCTTTCCAATTCTCTCTACTTTGTTTAAACAGACGAATTAATCGGCTGGAGGAACTTTTTAATTTATTCATTAACCACCCAACCTCAATTTGATATTTTTAGGTGTCTATCTTGTATGAATAAATATCATCTTAAGATACCCAAAGTCAACACCCTAGTTTAGGGGTGTAGATGATAAAAACTAATGACTCCCCACTCCCCATTCTCCTTTGTTACTATGTCCTGATAGACATTTACTTTCTCTGTAAAATTTAATCGGAGTATTCTGGACTATCAGGATTATTTTCCAAGGAACCCCATGAACAAATTTATACTTAGCTTGCTTTCTAGTCCTGTGATGATTGCATCTATGTTGTCTATGACAGTTATGGTGAATCAAGCACAAGCTATTGAGCCAGAAGCTAAAACCACAGATCGGCTATCCTGTATTAGAAATAAGCATAAAGTAGGTTTAGTATGTGCTAGGGCTTCGGTCTTAGCACAAATTCCTAAATATCAGCCGGAGATTGAGTTTTCTAGCGATGATACTCCTATGTTAGAGTTCAACATCGAAGAAAGTGATGCAGCAACTGATTTATTTAATTGTGACTGTCCTGCTTGTATAAACTCTTTGCGTAAGATGCGCGGTGTAGCACCCTTGGTGTACTAACTCATTGATGAGCAGCAACTGGCTGCATACAAATAATGCAACATACTGCATTTGTATTGGCATGGACAACAAAAGACAGTCGCAAATTAGAGGTTAACTCTATTATGGCGACTGTCTGTTTATTTTTAGGGTAATAAAACCTGCTATTGCCTGCATTTTTGATTCATCAGTGACACCCAGCCCAAGTCACCCATCTGTGAGATAATCCTATACGCATCACTGTTCCGGTCATTTCTTGTTCAGAAATGATTACATCAACCATATTGGCACTACTCAGTTCCGCTTCTATGACATTGCTACCAATCAAATTGGCTTGCTTGAAATTAGCACCAGTGAAATTAGCTCCGCTCATTTCTGCTTCATAGAGGTTTGCACCTAATAAGTTGGCTAGCATTAAATTAGCACCGCGCAAATCAGCACGAGTCAGGTTACTATCTTTGAGGTTGGCTTTCATTAAATCTGCGCCAATGAGGTTAACCTCAGTTAAGTTTGCACCAATCAAGCTAGCTCCACTCAAATCAGCATCAGTCAAATTAGCTCGACTAAAATTACAATCATTCAAATTGGCGTGACTGAGGTTAGCACCACTTAAATCTGCTTCTGTAAAATTTACTCCGCTCAAATCAGTGGCGTAAAGATTTATCTGATGCAGATTTGTTTGCTCAAATTTTCTTTCTCCTGCTGCATATAAATCCAGGAGCTTATTAGCATCCATCTGTTGTCACCTCCCATTATTTGTTGGTAGGCCTGCCTAAGTTGTGAGTTAAAACTACCCCAACCACACCAAAGACAATTTGCAGATTGATCACAGACCTAATTTTTAATAAAAACTAGTAATTTAATTGTGATATATTTTTTGGTGTTAAAAACAATTACTTCACGGAAATATACGGAATAGATATGTGCAGAGCCACTGCGCCTTAGTCATTAAGACATCCAAGTTTGAGAGATTTGGTTGTTGGTTGCAAGGATATGGACTAAAGGTCACAGAGTAAAATCAGTGTCTTCGCTTTTTTTCAAAATATTGTTGATGCTCTGGCGTTGCTAGGTAGTATTCACCCGCAGGCTTAATCTCTGTGACAATATCGCGTTCAAACCTAACCGATATCTGAAGTTTCGCCTTTGAGTGCTTCGCTACTTCTTCCTGCTGGGTATTATGAAAAAATATCACAGACCTGTACTGTTCTCCTTTGTCTGGCCCTTGGCGGTTTAGGGTTGTCGGGTCATGGATATCCCAAAACACGGTCAATAAGTCATCATAACTCACAAGTTGAGGATCATACTGTATCTGCACTACCTCAGCATGACCAGTTATCCTCGATAAAACATCAAGATAAGACGGGTGAGGAAAATGCCCTCCCATATAGCCAACTGAGCTTGATGCTACTCCTTTTATCTGACGAAATGCCGCCTCTACACTCCAAAAACAACCTGCCCCAAATGTTGCCTTTTCCATTGTTGTGATGTAATCCAACTTTTTCATGTTTAAGTTACCTGATTCCGTTTTCTCCGAGACTCATATTTTTATTAACCTATGGATAGAGGCATTGCCATCTTACTGGATAGAAACTGGATATATGATTAGGTCAGATTTTAATGGATTGGTATCCACTGAAGTTAACTACTAATGTCCAAAAATACACTTTTGGAGAACGGCTGATTCCAGAACGACTCGGAAAGCGTGGCTTACCTTCTGGGATAATAGCTGAAACTTGGGAAGTCAGCGACTACAAAGACAAAACAGGAACTGTTGTTAATGGTTATTTGGCTGGTCGAACCTTGCATGAACTCACATTAGCTCACCCTAACGAACTTGTGGGTAGGGGGTGGTATGGGCCATACTTCCCTCTACTATCTAAGTTTATTGATGCTTCTCATATGCTGCCCGTACATCTCCACGCCGATGATGAAACGGCTCGGAATTTGCACAATGAACCAAATGGTAAAACCGAAGCTTGGCACATTCTTTGGGCTGCACCAGGAGCAACAATCTTGGCAGGGCTTAAATCAGAATTTACAAGAGAGCAGCTATTTGAAGCCTTTACAGCCTGTGACTACGATTCTGTGTTGGTGCGTCACTCAATTCAAGCGGGGGATACTGTCTATGTGCCGGCAGGTATCATTCACTCTTTTGGCCCAGATACACTTGTTTTTGAAATTCAACAAACCTCAAATCTAGCTCAATCTGTGATGCCGACGGATTTGTATGGCAACAAATACAACCAACCAGAGTGGTACGCCAATATTAATGCTGCCCTTGATGAGCTAAAAAACCATAATCAACCTCGTCCACATGGTGGACTAAGGTTAGAGTCAGGAGCTAATTTTCGGGTTTTTGGTTGTGCAGGGACTTACTTTGCCCTTGAAAGATGGATTTTGAATGAACCATATTTAGAACTATCTCATCCACGTCGCTGTGTGATTCTCTCCAATGTTAGCAGTGTTGTGCATCTAGAATTTGCTGCTGGTATTGAGCGGCTTGAACAAGGGGAATCTTGTATCTTGCCAGCAGCTATTGGCGAGGTTCAAATTGTTCCAGATGGTCAAACTAATCTGATTGCTTGCTACATCCCAGATTTGCAGCAAGATATTATCGAGCCACTCCAAGCAGCAGGATACAATCTACAGCAAATACAGACCTTGGGTAAGGTGAACTCAATCTAATGGGGTAGGAGTTTATTAGATTAAGTCCTGAACCTTTATTGAGTTGAGAAATTATCGAGGATGAATGTGTCGTCTAGTACCCCAACCTGGATTAACAATCGCTGCCAATTCTTCGTCTGAGAGTTGGCTGATTTCAGCCTCTAGTTCCTCAATTGTGAAGTCATAGCCAGACTCTTTAGCAATCTTGATGAAGGCTTCTGGATTATCTGTTGCTTTGAGTCTTGCTTGTAATGCTTGATCTTCTTTAACAGCTTGCAATAGTTGGGTCGCATTTTGCTGTGTCATAATATTCTCTTTCCTGTTTTAAATATTCAGATTTAAAGGTAGAGCCACAATATTTGAGATGTAGTCAGGTATTTAACCATATTTACACTTTAGATTGACATTGCTCTAATTTTAAATTGCACTATTATTATTCATTTGTCTTGTACCATTAGAAAGAATAAGGACGAAAAAAATCTTCACAAAATTATTTATTTCTCAACCTTTTTTATCTAAAGCACTGATCATAATAGAATCGTCAGCCAAAATTTTTATATTTATTGGTAACGTTAGATGTTTTGATGATCAATATGCCAACTTAATAATTGCTGGCCTCTAAAATCTAATAGCGATCGCCTACGGTGGGGCGCAGCCCATTGCACCAGGTTGAATCTAGGGAAAACGCATCTTATTTACTAATAAAAATTAAGAGAGATTTCAAAATGA
>NZ_CAWUDL010000152.1:0-4798 GCF_963920945.1 Anabaena sp. CCY 9402-a | reverse complement strand
TTTTTTGCGATCGCATTCACTACAAACGTGATCACCAAGTTTTAAAAATGCAAATAGCCACCAAAAACACTACTTCGCGGTGGCTAAATTACCAAATAGGTTAAAGTCATCATGCCAGAAAATAGTAATAAAATCAATATCCCTTGGACACAAGAACACGAAGCATACTGTTACCAGCATCGTATTAGCCCGGCCGCCAAATCTCTATGGCAGTGGCTAATGTTAGAGGGTGAGATATCAGAAGAAGTTGAACCAGATTTATCAGCATTCAACAACTGGGTAGAGAAAGTTAGGGGCAAGGGATACGCTCATAATTACCTAAAAAAGATATTTGATCAGCTAGTAGAACATAGAGTCATACAAGTAGTTAAACAGTACAGTTGGAAGATATTTAAGTTACTTGTGCGACCTCTTGAATGGTTGAAGCCACCTAAAAAGCGGCGAGAAAAAAAGTTACACAACCATAATTATAGTTACGATTTAGACCCCTCAAACCAACAATCTTCCGTTCCGAGTAATACTCAGCAGCAGCCTTCTAATATTGATGACAACTTAGCCACTCTTGCTGAGAACGGTATCAATTTTGACGATGGTATTAAAGAGGTTCTAGAACGTCCTAAACACGAAATAAAGCTAGCAATTTTAATGTTTAACCTTCGGGGTGGTTTCGACAAGATAGAGAACCCTGAAGGCTTTATTCGTGACTGTTTGCGTGGTCGTTGGTGGGAAGCTCCACGAAATAACAATCTTTTACTCAAGAAGTTTGGGAACTCTACAGAATGGGATGAATTATTCCCTTCTGATAATCTCCACCTATAAAAAAACCTGCCAAATTGGCAGGAATCAATTAAACACAGATTAATTATGACTGAACAATTAACACTGTTTAATCTTGCTCCAAGGCAAGTTATTAAAACAGTCACAGACCCATACTGGGATGAGATTGTCTTATCACCTGGTTTTGTTGAAGTAGATGGCCAAGTCAGTTTGTTCTACGACGATAGCCAAGACCCTCCAGAACCAGAAGATTACCCAACACTCCAGGATTATGAAATTGCTTGGAATGAATGGGAGAAGAAATTCCCGCACTTGGTAGCCGATGCCCAAGTAATGAGTGTTCGGGAGCAAGTAATACAGACTACTCTGAATACTGAAATTGTTCGGGAGCAGAAATTAAACACTGATCAAGTTGCTCCCGAACACACCCATTGGGTTGAGGAGTATTGGGTGAAACGCTGTGAGAAAAAATATAAATATTACCGTTATTGCTGGATGCAAGGTAGAAAGATTCACCGATGCCACATTGGTAGTGTGCGGTTGGCCGCGGTGCTGGAGAAAAAACAGGCCGTAGAAATTGCGATCGCAGATGGTCAAAACCCTGTAGAAATTAATCAGATGCTACGAGGTTTAAAATGAATCGTCCAGACTGTCCACGTTGTAAGGGTTGTATGGTTTATAAAAATGGTTCTAATAAGCTAAATGACGGTAGTGTAGTACAGCGTTGGTTTTGCCAGACTTGCCGCAAGACATTCCAGCCGGCCAAATCTCAATCATGAAAAATGCGATCGCAACTAAACCAGAAATTGTGATCGCATTAGAAGCATCAATGAATTTACAAGTCTTCTGAAGATACTAATATACTCAGGGAAGCATTGATTGGGGATAAAGTTCATCAACTTCATTCCAAGCCTCATCACTCAAAGATTGCAGTATGATTGCCAAATCACAAGGATGGTCATACTTCCCCAGCTGCATCTGTACATAAAATTCTTCAATTTTGGCGAATAGTTCATTTTTCATAAAGTTGCGATCGCTTCCTTCACGTCATCGTCAGTTACTTCGATATAACGGGAAAGCACCTTTAAATCGGTGTGTCCCGTAGCTTTCTTGATAGTGGACAAACTCACACCACGCTTGGCTAATTTGGTGATAAAACTGCGGCGGGTGGAGTGAGTTGATATCCCCTTAGCGGATAAACCAGCCTGATCAACCGCATGACGTAGAATCATGTCAGCCCAACGCAGTGAAATCGGACTTTCACCAGTGCGATCGGGAAACAACCAAGTAGATTCAGAAGGCTGGTAACTAGACAGGCACTCACTCAGCACACCATGAACAGGAACTTGGCGAGTTTTACGCTTACCGTCAGGGGTGGCCTTCCGAGTCCTAGCGCGAAAATTGATCAATTCGCGCGGTGTTCCATCCGAGTTATAAACATCAGCAAGTTGCAGTTTGACGATTGCCCCCCATCGTTCACCTGTGTACCAAGCAATGTCTAAAAGCAATTTATATTTCTTGCTTTTAATTTGTTTACGGATTTTAGAATAATCATTATCAGTGAGAATAGCAGCTTGACCATTTCGGTTATTCTTCATATAACCTTTTTTCTTCTCTTAAGTTATTCCGGTTTTACCTAAATGCTTGGTCAAACCGGAATATTTTATTTTTTAGCTAACAGCTAAAAGTGCATCAATACTAGCTATCACAATAGTTTCACGTCCTCAGCAATTATTCTGCTTTTACATAAAACTGGAAGATTTACCAATTCTAAAATCGCGCTTACAACGGATTTATTCACTTCATCAAAAAATCCGAATTATGGCAGAACCAACATTAACTAATGTCTTCGGTGCGGGAGCAACCCAGGATGCAACCACACTGACAATATTGAAAGCAGACCTACCAGGACTAACAGCAAGCGCAAGCAATCCAGCAGAAGCTTTATTAACTGGAATATTGAAACGTGCTGCTGTTGCGTTGACCGATGCTAACCGTGATTTAAATATTGACCAATCCGTATTTGTTGACTTGAGCCAAACGCCATCATTCACAACTCGCGTCAACGGCAGTACAACCGAAACTTATATCAGGAATACTATTGCCGTCGAGTTAGATAAAGCTTATGGCACAGTCGAAATCGACCCAGACGATTATTAAACATGGAATTAACCCTACAAGAATTATTTGGGGTTAATGCTATACAGGATGATCAGGTTTTAGTAATCACTAAACCTGATTTACCCTTATTAACTCCTCAATCAAATAACACTGCTGAATCTTTATTGGTTGCAATCCTTATTAATGCCCTCGAAAAATTTCAGGGATTTATTGAAGATGAACAGGGACAATCGATAACAGATGAGAACAACAATCCCATTGAATTTGACAATAAAGACGCTTACGAATTTTTAAGTATATTCAACTGGGAGGCTTCATTCTCTCAAAGAAGTGAGCAAAATTTCATCAGAAATACCATTGTGATAGAGGAATTTACACCAGATGAAGATTAACCAATTCCCTGAGTCACTCGATTTATCAATTGATGATTTATTAATTATTTGGGACACATCAACAGGCACTACAAAAAAAATTAGTGCCGCATCTTTGCTAGATTGGCTATCTGCAAATATAAAAGTAGCGAGCAATATTTCTGGCATTGGAACAGCCACCGCTAGCTCATCATTTAATGCAAGCTTCCTCCCCATTAAGGCAACTGATGGAAGTACAGCAACCGATTGGGCATCATTGAATCAAACTAATCCTTGGATACAGATTGATTTCAGTTCATCCAAGAAAGTATCTCAAGTGAAGATTGCGGACAGAATCGGTCAAAGTGCCAGATGCAATGCTGGCACTCTTAGCTTTTCAGATGGTAGTAGTGTTGCGGTAACGGGGATATTGAACAACGGTACTTATAGCATCGTTGAATTTGCGACAAAAACTATTACTTGGGTGAGATTTACTGTGACGGCTGGAACAGGTACTAACGTAGGTTTATCTGAATTTCAAATAATAGGATACTAACCATGACATTACAGTGTAGTGGGGCGAGTAAAGCGAAAGTATCCTACAAAAATGAGAACGGTGTAGATTCAGTTTTTGAAACCACCAATGTTCCTATAACTGTTGAATGTGAAGTTATCCCAAGAACAGGAAGATACATCTACACGGTATTTTTTACTGGATATTTTGCTGGTAGTTGTAATGCTGGTAACGGTGAATATGGCGGTGAATTCACTGCGGATAGTTATACAACTGGAACAGATACACCGTTCCCTACTTATGAAAATTGCCCGGCTTTTAAATATGAATTTTTTATAGATGGCACTAAAACTTCACAGATAAAAGTAACGCCGGACAGAAGCATTTCACAGAGAAATAATCCTAATTATTCTGAAGGTGGCAAGTATCTAACAATAAAAAATGCTCAAGGTGTACAGATATTTAAAAAACAGGTAAAAGATTGCAATTATAAAATTTCTTGCGGTGATGATTGCCCAGACGGACAGATAAAATGCACTCATAATAAATACCCTGGTTACTGCTGCATCCCCTGTCAATCAACAGCATCAAAAATAAATAATTTAGCTTCTAAAACGAGGGCTAAATAATGGCTGAATGCAAAGATATAGATAGAGCATTAGTCAATCTTAGTAGAAAGATTGACGCTCAAAGCAAGTGCTGTAATGACGCAAAACAGGAACTAGGGCGATTAAGTAAGCGGATAGGCTCACTAGAAGGTAGGGTGAATAAGCTAGAACGCGCCGCAAATAAAGCTGTTAAACAAGGACAGCAAAAACCACAAGACTTAACAGCAATACTCAAGCGATTGAATGCACTAGAAAGCTATTGCTTGAGTGTAGAAAAGATTTTCACCGATTTAGAAAAATCATTCGGTGGAGTCATGAAGCAATTACTAGGCTTTATGGACTTCTTCTCATTTATTTTTAAATAATATGGTTGTCCCACTCCAAACTAAAAGCGGTGCTTTTTTGGCACGGCAAGCGGCAAAGTACGC
>NZ_CAWUDL010000151.1:0-4816 GCF_963920945.1 Anabaena sp. CCY 9402-a | reverse complement strand
CCTAAATTATATTGTATATTAATTTGTGTAATTAATTTTGTTTGATTACTTATCAACCTATTCCGTAAACTTTAGATTTAACTCTAGGCTATAGGAATCCGACTTGATTCTTGCTAAGTATACTGAGAAAGAAACCTTTGTATGACAAGCTTCTAGGCAATTTGGTTTTTCAAAAATCAAATAGGAGTCCTATAGTACAACGCAGCGTAAATAAACGTACTATTTCAAATGATGCACAAGCCCGAAATACAATTCTTTTGACTTTTGATTGGGTTACTGAGCTTGTCAAAGTATTGCACGGCGGTACTAGGCTATGGACAGGGGAGGATAAGCTTTTTTTGTAGTAAGGATTTTAGTCTTTACTACGAACCGTCAAAGATAAAAGATCAGTCCTGTAGTAGATTTTTTTGATCTCGCGTTAAAGCTATGATCCTGCTCTTTTGATTCTTGTAAAGACTCAGCATACTTTATATCCACTCATCTATTACCATTCAAAAAAATTAATATTTCCAATATCCCACTTAATCCCACAAAACCCCCCTCGTGTTTTTTTGAGATCATTGAGAATATTGATTTGTGATGATTAACGAACTCAAAAGGTGGACAAAATTAATCATTTCCAGTGTAAATAAAGCGTAATTCGTCGAGTTTTAAATGAGATTTATTATTGTTTAATTGAGGGGAGGTATCCCATACCTCATCTCAGTAGATCAGCATAAAAATTTGTCGTTGGGATGATGCAGGAGGTAGGAAAGAGGAGGTGAAGTGGTGGAGTCTAATAATAAATTGAAGCCAATAATGCTTCTTGTTATGACTAACTTCTGCTTGTTTAGTGTAGTCACAATATTCACCTGGAAAGCAGGAATAAATTAGGCTAAATCCTAATTTATTTTCCCCAACTATTTTAGCGGGACTATGCCAGCCTACTTACCTAATGACTCTTCTAAAAATCCTTCTTTTGCAATATCTAAAAAAACTCAAATGTTTAAAAAAGCTCTACTAATATTCACAAATTATTCCTTAATATGTCTTTTAGGAATAGTTAATACCAATCTCAAATCTCAAGCTCAAACTGTCAATAACTCTGTTAATTCTCAATCTCAACCGAATCAAGAGCAGAGTCTTGATAACCAACAGCGTAACTCTGCGGCAATTAATCAAACAGGAGTCTATAACCTGGGTGAATCGGCTACTTATAAGATTCAAGGACTAGCTGGAATCCATGTTGTGTGTCCGCGCCCCTCTCTAATATTAGGGACTTCCTTCAGTTCTTATGACGGGATTAGTTTCTCCAACAATGCCTCTTATGGTGTAAATGCTGCTTTAGTTTTCCCTTTGGGTGGAAGCTTAGAGGGTACTTGCAAGCGAATGGCTGAAACTATTGCTCGTAAAACTCAATATGACGTAGAAATTATCAATGCTCGTGCCTGTGCTGAACTAATCAGTGCTGGTATCCAACTCAACCCTGACAGCTTTCCTACTATTTCTGCTGTCTGTCAAGGAGTTGCAATAAACAGAACTAATACAAATGAACCTAACAAATCTATCAGGTTCGAGCCTCAAGAATTACCTAAAAATGAGGCTGAAAATAACAACTAACTAATTTACAACGAGGATAAACTCATGAAAAAAGCTCTTGGTTTAGCAATTCTTGCTACTTTCTTGGCTACCCCTGTTTTAGCTGGTGAAACTTTTGTACGTAACGAAGATTCATGGAGTAAGAGCCACACATCCACCCATTTAAACCTTGATTCTAATACTTATTCTGTGAGGGCTGAAAAATATTTTTCTGTAGCTGATAAAACTTACATTGATGGTGATGTTTCTACTAAGTATTGTAGTTATTGGTGTGGTGGTTCTACAACAGTTTCTTACGACGATTATACGCAACATAATGCTGCTTCTGGATTAGTTGGTACATATTTTGAAACCAATCACACTAACGTTTATGGTACTATTAAGACTGACACATATTCAGGTAGTAAAGCTCACGAAACAACAGCAGGTATTCGTTAATTCTGAATACTGCTGAATGTAAATATAAAGTATTGTAGGGTGGTTATTCCACCCTGCTACTTGTTTTATAACAATTCAAACACGACTTATGCAAGTGTCACAATTGATGGTTGGTGCGTGACGCTATGAGTCTGATGACTACTTTCAAATACTTTTGCAGTGTCACACACCCTACATAAATAATATGTCAGTTGGGTAAGTTCTAAACAATTCAAGCACTACTTACGCAAATGTAAAAATTGATGGTTAGTGGGTGACGCTATGAGTCTGATAACTACGTTCAAATACTTTTGCAGCGTCACACACCCTACATAAACAATATGTCAGTTGGGTAAGTTCTATCAAAAAAATAATGTGATAGATGAATAGATTAATATGAAAAAAATGATTTGTTTAGTTATTCTTGCTACTTTTGTCAGTAGCCCTGCTTTAGCTGGTGAAACTTTTGTTTTTAACAAATGGACACTTCGGGGTAATAGAACTCAGGATCATGACAAGATAGATATTACAATCTATTCAAACCGCCATGAAAATTACAATTTTTCTACTAACAAGATTGAAGTTCAGCGTCAAGGTGGAGAAAGTTTGAATAGTTTTACGGTTCATAATAGTGGTTCTTATGTGAAAGGTAGCTTTTACGAAGATACAAGAACTAGACTATGGGGTACTGTCAATACTGTGAGGAACTCATACATTCGTTCCCAAGAGAGCAGTGCAGGTATTCGTTAATTATCAGTAATTTGAAAATTGATTGTGAAGAAATTAAGGTGCAATATCTGCTATTTTTTAGTATGAAATATACTATATTAGTATCTAGTGAGTTATTTGTTGTTTTGGTTTTTATTTATTTAAATGATATACCAAACGGACAAATGCCTCCGTTATTTATCAACTCCGTATCTAAGGAGTTAAAGCAAAATATTCCTGGAAATATACAGATTCAGCCGAGAAAGCTACCAAATGAAACCAAGCCTAATGAAATCAGAGAAGAGTTATATGACTCTATATCTGTAGGTATGACTTATCAGCAAGTGATTGCCATTATCGGCTGGGATGGTGTTTTAATTTATGACAATAATATTGATACTGCTGATGGAAAAATTCATGAACAGGTTTATCAGTGGAATAACCAAGATATTTATACAAGTGAAAACTACGAACAAAAATTAGGCGATCGCAGTATATACAGTAGTATTAAACTGCGGTTTCAAAACGATATTCTCGTCAATAAATCATTTGTGATCCTCAAGCCCTAGGAGCGCGGTCGCTATGTTGTTATACTGCAAATTAAATCAACCCAGCATCTTCAAGAAACTGGGTCAATAAATCTAACCAAAAGTTGAGCCGTTCCAGCCCCACATTGACCCTTTAGCATCAGCAAAATCGATATAAATGCGATTTTGGGGTACTCCAAGAGTTTGATTAATCTGCTGGCAAAAATCCTGACTCATCGCCTCAGTTTGATTGGGCTTCATTGTGCCAATACTCTTAATTTCTACATAACAAACTGGTTCTATAGTGCCAGCAAAAGTCATGGAAATTTCCGCTTCAAAGGCAGTCATCACATAAGATTCTGGTTTTCCCAAGTGCTTGGCTAACTTCGCTGAAAGGCTTTTCAACATAGCCTCAACTTCAGCTTTTTCAGGTGCAGATGCAGAAGTTTGGACTTTAATTAGAGGCATACTATCAATTCAAAATTCAAAATTCAAAGTTTAATATTAACCTAAGTTGCTGGTGCAAGAAATCAATAGTCCCTATACCTATCACCCAACCTGACGAAATAAGCGACTATACTCAGGATCATATAAGCGCGATCGCCCGTTTGTTGACGATAATGCTGGACTAATTATGTACAGCGTTGTACGCATCAGATTTTCTTGCTGAGTACAGTTTGCCATTTGGGTGAGAGGTACAACCCTAATTTTTTCATCTGGCCAGCCGATGCGGAAGCAAATAGCTACGGGGGTATCTGCTGGATAGTGTTCTAGTAATTTAGCCTGGGCATTTTCTACATGACGCGCACTCAGATATAAACACAAACTAGCTTGATGGGCGGCTAAAGAGGCTAGCTCTTCCCTGACAGGGACTTCTGTACGTCCGCTAATGCGTGTCAAAATGATGGTTTGCACTAAACCGGGGACAGTCAACTCTACATTGAGTTTAGCGGCCGCGGCTTGGAAAGCACTAATACCTGGGATAATTTCAAAGGGAATGTTAGCTTCAGCCAGAAGCTGCATTTGCTCATGTATAGCACTGTAGAGACTGGGATCACCTGATTGGAGACGTACCACAGATTTTTGCTGCGATCGCACCTGTTCGATCATTAGAGGTAGAATCTCTTCCAAAGTTTTATCAGCAGTGCGAATAATTTCCGCATCTTCCCGACAAAACTGCAAAACCTGTTCCGGAATTAGCGAATCAGCGAATAAAATCACATCTGCCGCAGCGAGCAGTTTTTGAGCTTTGAGCGTTAGTAAATCTGGATCTCCGGGGCCTGCTCCCACAATATATACTTTTGGTTCTAAGAGACTTTGATTAACTTTCATACGTAAATTCCAATAAACCCTAAGTAATTACCAGGTGTTATTTCACCCCCAAAAAATTTTTTGGAAATTTGCTCAGTATCTTTCCGGATTATCCCTATAGGAGTAGTAGAGAGTAATGGTAGATGCACCCTGGTTAAGCCCTGGAGAAAACAAAACTCTGGGGCATTTTTTATTTTTGGGCATTGGGCATTATATACTCACTGTCACCTGTCACCTGTCACCTGTCACCTGTCACCTGTCACCTGTCACCTGTC
>NZ_CAWUDL010000150.1:0-5214 GCF_963920945.1 Anabaena sp. CCY 9402-a | reverse complement strand
TAAGTGAACAATTATCACTTTACCTTGCTTTTGTTCTTAACCGAGAAGTATTGCCGAGAAGTATTGGGATATCAACCAGGAATAGTGATTGTAGATGCGGGATAACGCTGATACTTTCGCTCAAGCCACTGATATTGATTATTTTATTACTAATATTTCCTCATCAATTGTTACGCCTCAATGGATAGTTGACACTCATTCTCAACGCAATTGGGTGGAAGTTTTCTATCGAGAAGCCAAGGGATGGTTAGGGCTTAAAGAATATCAAGTTCGAGATAAAAGGAGTTTACTGCGCCATTTTATTCTGGTTTTCTGTGCCTACACTTTTATTCTTTGGCATCAGTTGACAGGAGGCTTGAGACGCAGGTGGGCAAATAAACCCTTGAACACTTTTACTGAAGCTTTGGAAGCCTTTAGAACAGCTATGTCTTACCGATTTTTTGATTGGTTGACCCTAAACCGTGACGTGTTTGCTGCTTACAAAGCTAGTTTGGGTTACATTTGGGCTTGATTTTTGTCTAAGTCCCGGTAGGTGAGTAATGGTAGTTCTTTTCTCACCTTCTACCCAAAGGGGGACTGTATTCAATCAGACTCCCTTTTTTTCTTGAACATGACCGATTTAGTCTAAACTCCAGTCAAAAAGCTACTGAATGTTAAATTTATCTGTTCACTTGCTGGTTGTTTGACTAAACTTATAAATTAGCAACTGCATTGCTGTCCTTAAGTGTAGTCATTATGAATTTATCTTTAAAGCAAATAGCCGCTTACTTGTCTTTATTGGCGATTGGCAGTGGCGTAGGTTTGTTAGGCAGTCGCTATCTCCTCCCACAAAATCGCTCGTTTCAACAAATCAAGAATGTCACAGTGGCTCTACCTTCAGAATCTATGACATCTAACCCTGTGAATGTTTCTCCAGGGGCTATTGGTGGTGATAATGTCAATTTTATTGCTAATGCAGTACAAAGAGTTGGGCCAGCAGTTGTGCGGATTAATGCTACTCGCAAAGTGGCCAATCCCATCTCAGATGCTTTAAAAAATCCTTTATTGCGCCGATTCTTTGGCGAGGATGAACAACCAATTCCCTCAGAACGTATTGAACGTGGTACTGGTTCAGGGTTTATTTTAAGTGAAAAAGGACAATTGCTGACTAATGCCCATGTGGTAGCTGACACAGATACAGTACAAGTAACTCTCAAAGATGGCCGGACTTTTGAAGGCAAGGTGGTGGGAGTTGATAATGTCACAGATGTAGCTGTAGTCAAGATTCCCGGAGATAACCTACCGACAGTGAAGTTGGGAAATTCACAAAATTTAATTCCCGGACAGTGGGCGATCGCGATCGGTAATCCTTTAGGTTTAGATAATACGGTCACTATCGGCATTATTAGTGCCACAGACCGCACCAGCGCACAGGTTGGTGTCCCTGATAAACGAGTCAGCTTTATCCAAACCGATGCCGCCATTAACCCCGGTAACTCCGGCGGTCCTTTATTGAATGCCCAAGGCGAAGTCATTGGAGTTAATACCGCTATCCGCGCCGATGCTCAAGGACTAGGTTTTGCTATCCCCATAGAAACTGCTGCCCGCATTGCTAACGAACTTTTTACCAAAGGGCGCGTAGAACATCCCTTTTTAGGGATTGAAATGACAGACTTATCTCCCACCAAAAAGCAACAAATTAATCGAGAAAATAAGCTCAATATTCAACAAGACACTGGGGTTGTGATTAAAGATGTGCGACCTGATTCACCAGCTAAACAGGCAGGACTACTCCCTGGCGATGTGATTCAAAAAATTAACGATAAATCAGTAAAAACATCAGCACAAGTACAGAAACAGGTTGAGTCCAGCACGGTGGGAGATATTCTCGTCATAGAAGTTAACCGCAATGGGAAAATCGTCACTGTACCAGTGCAGTCAGGAGTTTACCCCAAAAAGTAGTCATTGGTCATTGGTCATTAGTTCTTAGACTTTAATTATCTTGCACCCATTTTGAACTATTGACCGATACACATTTTGGATTTTGGATTTTGGATGCTACGCTGCGTCTGCTACGCGAACGTAGAGAATACAGTAAATCTAAAATCCAAACCTGTTGACTATTGACCATTAGACAAATGATCTAACTGCATTCTTTGTTCCATTTGGCGCAGAAAATAACCTGTCATCATAGCTGATGCTAGTATTCCGGCAAGGTTTTCTTTGTCGGTGGTAATTTGGACGTTGAAACTTTCTGCGGGGAGCATTCCCACTAGCCCTTGCACGTTCTGGGAAATAATTTGTTTAATTTCCGGACTGACGGACTGGGCAACACGGGCTAGAACTTCTGGAGACTGATGTTGGAGATATTTGAGTAACTGATTGGGGCTTTCCCCAAAGTTGTCAGAAAGCAGTTGGTTGGGGTGTTCCTCGGAGTTGTCGTTCAAAAAATCAGGATCAAACACCATTGGCAATTTTTTTTAGCTTAGTTGCTAATTCTACTTTAAACCATAGTACAAGGGTAGTGGGTAATTGGGGACTGGGGATAGGTGACAGGTGACAGGGGACAGGGGGCAAGAAAGCAGGGGAAGCAGGGGAAGCAGGGGGAGAAAAATATAATGCCCACCCACCCACTCACTACTCATTACTCATTACTCATTACTCCCTAATCCCCTGTTTCCAGAACTAGTTCTAGTTGTTGTTCTTTCTCGTTTTGGGCAAGAATTTGGGGGAGTTGTTCGATTTGAAAATATTGATGAAATTTTGGGGTTACTTGTAGCGAATAGGAACGGGATTCATTATCTCGGCGTTTGCGAACAAAACCTAGTTCGACTAGTTCAGGAACGTGTTGATATACTCCTGAGCCTCGTAGGTTAATTAAATCGCTTTGGAGGATGGGACTATTAAGAGCGATCGCAGCTAGTGTTCGCAATGCACCTAGTCCTAATTCTACGGGAATCAGCGTTTGTACTAAGTCATGGAAGTCAGGCCGTAGTTGCAAGCTGTAACCAGCTGGCGTTTCTACGACTTCCAAAGCACCCTCTCGGTGGGCGTAGTTATCCATTAATTCAATTATGCCTTCCTCGACCGTCGCGCGATCGCAGGCGGCATACTCGGCGATTTCACCGAGCGATAAAGGCTTACCCTTCAAATAGAGAATCGCTTCTATCTTAGTCGCTGTGGCTGTATTCATTTATTCCAGATTCCATAGTCATTAGTCAATAGTCAATAGTTCTTAGTAATTGAAAATTGACTTTAAGCTGCTTTATTTTCTTTTTAAGGCTTAAAGATTTATGTTTGATAAATGTGTGGGATTATACCTCTTTTCTGATTTTAAGTCAATATGAAAACCCCACAACTGATGGGAAGTCACGCCTCAAAAGGATGCTTTTCCTCTACTCAGTACCTACTGCTGAGGATAAATTCTGCGATCGCTAAATCTTGGGGGGTGGTGATTTTGAGATTTGTCTCCTCTCCTTCCACAATTTGCACTTCGATGCCGCATTTTTCAAACAAAGCTGCATCGTCGGTAACTTCCCAACCTTGACTAACGCCTTCAGCATGGCACTGTTTTAACAGCTTGACGTTAAATCCTTGGGGTGTCTGTGCTGCCCAAAGATGACTACGGTCGGGTGTACTTTGAATTATGCCATTTCCATCCACGACTTTGATCGTGTCTTTCACTGGTACAGCCGCAATTAAGCCCGAACATCGACGAATAGCTTGGGCGCAGGAGTTCAGTAAATCTGGTGTTGCCAAACATCTAGCCCCATCGTGAATTAAAACTTGTTCTGCTGCCTTTGGTAGTGCCTGTAAGCCGTTATAAACTGATTCTTGACGGGTAGAACCGCCGATAATTAACTCTACTGGTTTAGTTAGCTCTAAGTTGGCGAGAATTTCTTTAAATTCTCGCCAGTCAGTGGGTTGAGAAATAATCCCAATCCAAGTTATTTCGCTGGCTGCTTGTGCAGCTAAGAGAGTCCAAGCCAGAATAGATTGCGATCGCACCTCCAAAAGCAGTTTATTCCGTTGGCTACCCATCCTTTTGCCGACACCTGCGGCTGGAATTAGTAAATACACAGCATTCCTCAAACTTTAAAGCGATTTATTTTGAATTTTGTAGCTTGCTGCTCCGGAGGAGTATTTTGAATTTTGAATTCCCCGCAGGGGCATACCTATATTCACCTAAAATAAGGAGCGAGTAAGCGTCAATAATTATTATGCGAGTAGTAGCCCTTGTACCTGGTGGAATTGGCGATCAAATTCTCTTCTTTCCGACTCTAGACGATTTGAAGAGATGTTATCCAAACGCACAACTAGATGTCGTTACCGAACCCCGGTCAAAGGCTGCCTACCGGGTGAGCAAGTCAGTCAATGATGTACTGATTTTCGATTACAAAGACCGTAATAGCCTGGCAGATTGGGGCAACCTTGTAGGCACAATTCGCGATCGCGAGTATGATGCAGCCATTACCGTTGGTCAAAGTTGGTTAGTGGGTCTTTTCCTCTGGTTAACCGGAATTCCCACGCGCATTGGCTACCAAGGTAAAGGCTCTGGATTTCTCACCAAAACTGTACCTTTTAAAGCATCCCAGTATGTAGCAACAACTTACCATGACTTGCTGCAACCACTCGGTATTACCACCTCTAACCCAGAGCTAGCGGTGAATGTGCCTAAACCCGATATTGAGTGGGCGCAAACAGAACAAAAACGCCTAGGAGTAAATGGAACAAGTTATGTGTTGATTTATGGCGGTACTAGCTGGGTATCCAAACCCCAGGCGTTGGATCTTTACCCGCTAGATAAATGGCAAGAAATCATTCAAGACTTTCAAACTAAACAGCCAGATTTACCTGTAGTAGTCATTCAAGGAGCGAATGATGAAGCATTAGTGCGATCGCTCCGAGATTTATGTCCCAATATTAAGGTGACAGCCCCTGAAGATATCGGCAAGTTAGCGGCTATGATCGCTGGAGCTAGCTTGATGTTAACTACTGATAGTGTGCCATTACAACTCAGTGTAGCAGTACAGACTTACACCATTGGTCTGTTTGGTTCTACAGAGCCAAGCAAATTGTTACCAAACAGCGACAAGTTTCTGGGTATCAAATCTCCTACCGCAACAGTGGCAGATATTTCTCCCGAAACGATTTTGCAAAAAGTCTGGGGAGGGTAAAAAGTGAGTGCTGAGTGCTGAGTGCTGAGTAGTGAGTAGTGAGTAGTGAGTAGTGAGT